>JBBSFL010000203.1:0-5756 GCA_038238735.1 Fimbriimonadales bacterium
CACCAGGGTGAAGTGCTGGTGAATCATCGCCACGCCGCGTTGGCGACACTCGAAAGGGCGTCCCAAGGATAGTGGCTCGCCTGCGAGAAGTGCAGTCCCCGAGTCGGGCCGCACAAAGCCCGCCATAACGCCCATGAGGGTCGACTTCCCTGCCCCGTTCTCACCGAGAACCGTGTGAATCTCGCCGGCTGCGAAGGTCGCCGAGACGTCGACAAGCGCCCTCACCGAACCGTAGGCTTTGGAAACACCCTCGACGGCCAGCATCGAAGACTATGTTGACGCATCCGCGCCGGGCTAAGCCTTGCCGACGGGAATCGTCAGGCGAACCTGCATGCTGTTGCGCAGTACCCAGACCACGAGCGTCTGTCCAATCTCCTTCTGAAGCATTGTCGAGGCGAAGCCGATCTGACTCTTGATCGTGATTCCGTCGATGCTTAGAATGATGTCCCCGATCTGCATGCCCGCCTTGGCAGCGGTAGAGTCCTCGCGCATTCGAGTGACGAGCGCGCCCTTGATCAGGCTGTCTTTACAGTAGATCCCGATCGAAGGATGCTGGACCTCATGGCTGGGCGACTTGAATCCCTCGACCACCCGGCGCATGACGCCGAGACCGACTGTATAGGCGACCGTCAGATCGCCGGGACCGGCTTGGCGCACCATGAACTGCGGAACCATCGCCGTTGATTTCGATGCGCCTCCTCCTCCGCCGCCGCCAAGGGCAGCCGGGGGAAGGGGAGAGCCAAACCCGGAAGCACTGCGGGACTCCTGCGTATTCGCGCTCTGGTTGGGGAGCGTTGCGTTCAACGCGCCGATCAATTCTCCGCGCTGGGTGAACACGAGCCCGCCGCCGACAAGGGATTCGGGAGCTTCGAACTTCAGCTCGTTCATCGGAAAGAGCCTATGCGAAGTGAGCAGCACGGCGACCTTGTCGCTCCGGACGAATTCACCACGAATAGGACCGCTCGGCAGAGCGATGAAGAGTTGCTGACCCTGAAGAGCGGGCTTCTCGGGAAGGTACGCCGCGTGGCCCTCACCGAAGGTCCAAGGCGATGCCTGAAGCAAAACTAAACCGGTCGCACCGTCGTCGCCAACGCGTTTCATCGTCAGCACGTGGTCGTCGAGGCGCGCCTCGACTGTGTCTTTTCCGATGGCATCTTTGTCGGCAAGGAACAAGCCGCTGTCGTCGATGAGAACGCACACCGCGGTCGTCTTGCCGTGGTCACTGACATAGGCCAGCGAAGGGGCGATCTTTGCCCACGCCGCAGTCTCTTTCGGAGTAAGTCCGCCTTGGACCCATCCCGCAAGAACCGCCAATCCGATCTTAGCCGCCGACAACCACATTGCTGCTGCTGTCTACCTCCGTGGCGCGAGCGGCGCCGGTATTGCCATCTTTCTGGGAATCAATCAGCACGATCGGGTTCGGAGCCGGAACGGCCGCTGAGACGGATGGGGATGGCAAAACATTCTCGGAATGAGAGACGCTGGCGATCATCGCAAAGCGCGACCCATCGAACTCGGGATCGAATATTCCGTCTTTGACCTTGGCGTCCAGGGCTTCAGGAACATGCTTGCCATGGTGCCGGACGACGTGCCGCAAAGCCACCATCGTAGCTGCCGAGGGCCTCGGCGCGACCGTTTTCGCCGGGTTGGAGTCGATGTCGTGGGTCGGCGTAACCATCGCTAGCGGGCTCGGTGGGGTGATCGTTGCCATCCGGAACGGATTGTCACCTCGGGACGCCACCACCTGTGGGGTCACTGCAGGGTGCGGGCGATAGGCAAGGAAGACGACCGCCAGGGCCGCCGCCATCGCGGGCATCGCGACCCACCCGAGATTAAACCCTCGACGGGGTTTGAGGCCTCGAGTCAAAATCGCTTCGCGTAGCCGCTCTTTGGAGAGCTGGTCCGCCGGAACTTCGGCAAGCTCGCGCAATCCAAGCCGCATCTGCCGATACTGAGAAAGCGCCTGCGCTGCCTCCGGATCCTGCTGAGCCGCGCGCTCCATCACCATCGCCTGCTCGGGAGTCGTTTCCTCGAATGCAAGCTTTAGGAGTTCGTCTTCAAACTTTCGGTTCATTTCTTGTCCTCGTTGAGTAAGGGCGCAATTCTGTCTCGTAAGGCCCGCCTCGCGCGCAGCACCCTCAGTTTCGCGCCGCCCACCGTGCAACCGAGCATCTGCGATATCTCTTGATATTCTCTTTCCTCGATATCTCTCAAAATGATCACCGAGCGGTGGTGAATCGGTAGGGCGGCCAATGCGCGTCTCAATGCTTCCTTACGCCGATCCGCCTCCAAATTCTGTACGGGGTCGTCGATATTGCCGACCGTCATCCAATCCAACGCTCCTCCGGCTTCCTGCTGCTCCAGCGCCTGTCGGCGATGATACATGCGGGCCTGGTCGGTGCACAGGTTCGTTACGATTCTTAGGAGCCACGTTGTGAACTTCGCTTCGTCGCGATACTTGTCCAGATTCTGATAAGCGCGAATGAACGCCTCTTGTACGATATCTTCGGCATCATCTCGCCGCGGCGTCATCTGGTATGCGAAGCGATACACCAAAGTGCGGTGCCGCTCGAACAGCGTTTCGAACGCCGCGAACTCGCCATCGCGAGCCCGCCTTACGAGGGAGATATCGCTGTCCAACTCCATGCGTCTTTCTATCGGGGCGCACCGAGTCCAGAGGGTTGAATGTAATGCCATGCTTTTCTTGAGTGTCGAGTCATGGATCGGACGCCCCGCCGTGCGCTACGTTTCGCTTACTGTACTTCACGGGCCGAAGGGCCTAGTTCGATGCGGGACCCGTAGCTCGCCTTAATATCCGCCATTTGCTAAGAGGGCTATTTCTTCGAGCCACTCGGTGACGCGGCTTTGTACTGCTCTAGATGCTTCGCGCAACAGGCCCGCACCCGGGCCCGAATCCGATTGATGTAGGCCGCCCTTTGCGTCACGCCCACTGCGCCTCGGGCGTCGAGAAGATTGAATACGTGAGAGCATTTCAGCGCCAAGTCGAGCGCCGGATACACGAGGGCGGCCGGCCCAACATTCGCAGGCATATCCTTCGCGGGCTTCCCGAGCGGGCTCGTTGTCAGGATGCTTTGCTCGGCGTCCCAGAAAACCTCGGTCTCGATCGTACGCTTCGACTCGGCCTCGTACATTTCGAAGAGCTGGAACAGCATCTCCGTCGACGCCACCTCAAAGTTGTAGACGTTGTCCTGCATCTCGAGTTGGAAGTCGACGTCCCGATAGGAAACGGTCTCGCTCCAAGGCAGGTCGGTCCAAAAGGATTGCTGGTCGTTCAGCATCAGGCACAGCCGCTCGGGCCCGTACGTGATCTCCGCGCAGACGGGGTTGCACTCGAAGCCGCCCATCTGCTGGAAGAACGTGAACTGGCTTACCTCTGCGCCGTTCACCCAGACCTCCCATCCGACCCCGCTCGCCCCCGCCGCCTGGCTCTCCCAATCGTCCTCGACAAGCCGCACATCGTTCTTTGAAGTATCGAAACCCAGCGCATCGAAGGACCCGAGATACAAGTCCACGATGTTCTCGGGCGAGGGCTTCATGATCACCTGATACTGGTAGTAGCGCTGGCTTCTTTGGGGGTTGCGCGTGTAACGGCCATCGGCCGGACGCCTCGAAGGCTGAACATACGCGACATTCCAGGGATCGGGCCCCAGGACTCGCAGGGTCGTCGCCGGATGCATCGTCCCCGCACCGACCTCGACGTCGTAACCCTGCAAGATCGCGCAGCCCTGCAAGGCCCAGTAGTCGTTGAGGCGGGAGATCATCTCCTGGAACGTCATGTTGCGGAGGAGGTTACCATTGCGACCCGAAGTCGGCCGCCACATTGGGCAAAGGCGTAGAAGCTCAACCGAAGGGGTCGGAGTTCACTCCGCTTCTGGGCGGACCGACTAATGTCGACCTTAGGACTGCTTCGGAAGGGAGCACCCCATTCTGCCCCTTGGTGCTCTTACTGTTCACAGTGGCTGGATTCCCTCCGCCATGCACGAACCAAAGGCAAGGTGAGCCGGTAACATCCCAACCGCAATGGAGCCGATTCCTTCCCACGTCGACCTTAACGACGCCGAGCACCGGTCCAACCGCGCGGCCATGGACGCAATCCTGAAGGAGTGGCGCGAGAAGACCGCCCAGACCATGCTCGGAGGCGGCGAAGAAGCGCTCGCCAAACATAAAAAGCGAGGCAAGCTTCTGGCGCGCGAACGAATCGACGCCCTGCTCGATGAGGGCGCCCCGTTCCTAGAGTTCTCGACACTCGCCGCGAACGGGATGTACAAGGACGAAGCTCCTGGCGCGGGCGTAGTCACCGGTATCGGGCGTATCCAGGGCCGCGAGTGTGTGATCGTCGCAAACGATGCCACCGTGAAAGGCGGAACCTACTTTCCGATCACGGTCAAGAAACACCTCCGTGCGCAGGAAATAGCCCTCGAAAACTGCCTGCCCTGCATCTATCTGGTCGATTCCGGCGGGGCGTTCCTGCCTTTGCAGAGCGAGGTCTTTCCCGATCGCGACCACTTCGGTCGAATCTTTTACAACCAGGCGACGATGTCGTCACGGGGAATCCCTCAAATCGCGGCTGTCCTCGGCTCCTGCACTGCAGGTGGCGCCTACGTCCCCGCGATGAGCGACGAAACCGTGATCGTGAAGGGACAGGGCACAATCTTCTTGGGCGGACCGCCCCTCGTCAAGGCGGCGACGGGAGAGGAAGTGACTGTCGAAGATCTAGGCGGCGGAGACGTCCACACCCGCCTCAGCGGGGTTGCCGATCACCTCGCCGAAGATGACGCCCACGCCCTCCAGATCGTCCGGAACATCGTAGAAAACCTCGGCCCGTCGACAATCAGCAGTCAGCCTTCAACCTCCAAAGAAGTCCCCCTGTTCCCGGCCGAAGATCTCTACTCGCTTATCCCAACCGACTCTAAGACCCAGATGAACATGCGGGAGATCCTGGCCCGGCTCACCGACGGCTCCCGATTCCACGAATTCAAAGCGCGCTACGGCACGACCCTCATTTGCGGCTTCGCGCGGGTGTTCGGCCACCAGGTTGGGATCCTTGCCAACGACGGCATCCTCTTCTCCGAATCCGCCCTTAAAGGCGCGCACTTCATCGAGCTGTGTTGCCAGCGCGGAATCCCTCTCGTCTTCCTTCAAAACATCACAGGCTTCATGGTCGGGCGCAAGTATGAAAACGAGGGCATCGCGAAGAATGGGGCCAAGCTCGTGACCGCTGTGTCCACCGCCAATGTCCCCAAGTTCACCGTGATCGTCGGCGGGAGCTACGGAGCGGGCAATTACGGCATGTGCGGGCGGGCGTACCAGCCGCGCCAACTCTGGATGTGGCCGAATGCTCGCATCTCGGTCATGGGAGGCGACCAGGCCGCGGGCGTTTTGCTGACCGTAAAGATGGAGCAACTGCGTGCGCGTGCGAATCCGAACGAGGCGGAACCCATGTCAGCCGACGAGCAAGCGGCCTTCAAAGCCCCGATTCTGGCCAAATACGCCGAAGAGTCGAGCGCCTTTTTCAGCACGGCAAGAATCTGGGATGATGGCATCATCGACCCGGCCGACACCCGCCGCGTCCTCGCTCTGGGCATCGAAGCCGCCAAGAACGCCCCATCGGAGCCGCCGCACTTCAGCATGTACCGCATGTAGCCGCAACATTTTGTGCATCTTTGTGCCCTTTGCGCTCTTTGTGGTTAACGAAACGGCATGGACCCAAAAGGTAGGCTCAGGCAGATGTCGAA
>JBBSFL010000204.1:0-5715 GCA_038238735.1 Fimbriimonadales bacterium
CGAGGTTCTGGGCCCGGCGATCAATCGATTCGGCGAGATGCGCGACACGGCAGTGCCTCGGTCTGAAGGGGACGTCATCGTGGCAGTTCAAACCACGGATCTTGGAAATGGCTTCTGGCATTACGAGTACGCGGTGTACAACCATGACCTTGATCGCCAGGTGCAGAAATTCTCGGTTCCTGTACCTGCAGGCATCGTGTTCCAAAACTTGGACTTCCGCGATACGGACCAGGACAGCACGAACCAGTGGAACGTAAGCTCGAGCAATAACGTGCTTACTTGGTCAACGAATGCGTTCGGAAGCTCTACCGCCAATCCGCTGAAGTACGGGATGGTTTACAACTTCCGATTCGATGCAAACGTTCCCCCGATGGCGTCTTCCGCAACTCTCACTCAGTTCAAGTCGGGTTCAAACGGACCACTGACTGCTAACACCAAGGGGCCGCTTATCCTGTCCCCGTCTACGGCATTTACGCCATCCGACACAGTTGTCCAGGGCGGCAACCTGGCGAGTTTGACGGCTCGGGATGGCGACCATTTGGATCTCAATCCGATTCCCTCGCTACAAGCCGTCAGCGGCAACGGACTGATTGCATCCATCACCGCGCCGAGTGGAACGGCAAACACCCTCACCGTGGGGGTGGTTGGCAGTGATACGGCGGCTCCGGGCTCGGGACCGCTTCAGACGATCGAGTTGTTCAACTGGTCCACGGGGCTATGGGAACAAATCGATAGTCGAGCGACTACATCGGCGGATTCCCTCGCGGTCGTTACGATTTCGGCGAATGCCAGCCGTTTCATCGAACCGTCTACTCATCAGGTGCAGGCTCGCATCTTGCATACGCGAGGTATCACACTCTCTTCGCCGAGAGTAATTTCATTCGATCAAGTGGGCTTCTCCTTCAGCTAACTCAAATCGGCCAAGCCAAATAATGGCTTGGCCGTTTGTTTGTTCCATGCTCTCAAGTATTTTGTGCCTAGGTGCGGGCGCCTTCGCGGCCACGTCTCATGCTCGGGTCGTTTACGATAACACAAGAACCTATCAGCACCGCGGGATGCTGATGCTGTTTCCAACGCGCGCCGATGGAGCAGAGATCGGTGACGAGGTCCATCTTGCCGGCACTGCGCGAGTCTTGGTTTCTATGAAGATTCGCTTTTGGTACGGCGGGAAGGCTGCGTGCTCGTTCGATTGCAAGCTCAGGTTAAGGGGCCTGCGGCCTGACAAGCTCACTCCTGGTCCTGGCATTCGACAGGGTGGAAAAATCACAGGTTATCGCAATACAGAGAGCCCGGGACAGCCGATTTTCGAAAGCAAAGTTTACAAGGCGGTCAAGGCAGAACCTGGGATGAACGAGTATACGTTTGACCTCCCCAAAGTTCGGGTAGATGACAGAATCGTATGGACAATAGAAGCCTTTCATGGGAAAGGGATTGTGGGAGACCTCGGGCCAGCATATTATGATGTGCCAACTATCGGCTCCAGCGAAGACTTTTTTTGGCAGTCTGAGCGTCGGTCAGCATGGATTGCCTACAGCTGGGACGGTGAGCCAGTCGCCAATTTCGGTGCCCGCATCTATGCCATCGACAGACGGGTCAAGCGGTAACCTCGCCGGGTGCCGGAAATCGCTTTCAATCGCTACTATCGCTACGTTGACTTAACCTCTCTGCTTCTAGCCTACGAACAGGAGTTTCCGGAACTTGTCGATGTGGTCAGCATCGGAAAGAGCCATGAGGGGCGGGAGATTTGGCTTGTTTCTATCACCGACCGGAATACGGGTCCGGCGAGGGACAAGCCAGCTTTTTGGGTGGATGGGAATATTCATGCTAGCGAACTTAGTGCCTCGACGGCGGCGCTGACGGTTATCGACTTGTTGACTCAACGGAGGACGCCGGAGACGGACGCACTGCTTGCCAAACGGGCGATTTATGTTGTGCCGCGTTTGAATCCCGACGGGGCGGAATGGGCGATGGAATCGCCTCCGCGCATCGTGCGCAGTTCCACTCGTCCCTATCCTTTTGAAGAGGAAGACCCGTATGGGTTGGAGCGGAGCGATATCGATGGCGACGGCCGGATTCTGAACATTCGGATTCAGGATCCGAATGGGCCTTGGAAGGTGGCAGAGGATGAGCCTCGACTACTGAAGAAGCGAGAGCCGGGCGAGAACGGTGGAACTTACTATCGACTATTGCCCGAGGGCCTCTTCCACAACTTCGACGGCCTTACGATGAGGGGGCGGAAGATCAAAGAAGGGCTCGACATGAACCGAAACTTTCCTTCGGCGTGGAGGCAGGAGCACGAGCAGCACGGAGCCGGTCCATTTCCAACGAGCGAGCCCGAAATCAGAGCGGCGGTCCAAGCCATCGTCGAGCGGCCGAACATCTGCGGCGCCGTGACCTTCCACACGTTCTCGGGAGTTCACCTTCGCCCGCCGAGTCGGATGCCGGACGACCAGATTCCTCCAGAGGATCTCTGGACCTATCAAGCGATCGGCAAGAAAGGCGAAGCGATGACCGGCTACCCCGCAATCTCGAACTACCACGAGTTCCGCTACTATCCGACCGAGGTGATCACCGGCGTCTTCGACGACTGGATGTTTGACCATCGGGGTGTTTACTCCTGGACAACGGAGATATGGTCGCCTCAAAGGCAGGCCGGTGTGACCGACTACAAATACATCGAGTGGTTTCGCGAGCATCCGTTCGAGGACGACGTCAAGATGCTTCGGTGGAGCGACGAGAAGCTGGCGGGTAAGGGTTACATCGATTGGTATATGTTCACACACCCACAACTTGGAAAAATTGAACTAGGTGGATGGGATTCACTTTACGCGTTTCGCAATCCTCCGCCCGAATTTTTGGAAAGGGAAATCACCCCGCTCGCCGAGTGGGTGCTTTGGCAGGCAAGCTGTTCGCCTAAGCTGGAGCTTCGCGATGTGGCCCTTAAGCCTCTATCCCCTGGAGGCAAAGACGGAACTCGGGTCCGGATCGCGGTGCAGAACACCGGTTGGTTGCCCACGAACGTCACCAAATTGGCCGCGGATCGAAAGCTGTGCCGCGGGGTCGTCGCGGAAATTAAGCGCGAGGGCGAACCCGCGGCAGGGGCCGGTTCGCCAGAAGCGCCTTGGCTCGTCTCGGGAGGCGTTCGTCAACACAAGGGTCAGCTCGTTGGTTGGAATCACGTGCCCACCTCAGGCTTTGGCTGGCACCTCGATGCGACCGACGACATCGCAGTATTCGAGTGGGTGCTTCTTCCGGGAACCTACGAGATCGAAGTCAAGCACGAACGAGCGGGCACGGTTCGACACCGTTTAACTGTTTAGTCGGTTAGAATAGGTTCAGTGGCAGGCCGGCTCGTGTTTTTCGCCAAGTGGATCGTGGTCCCGGCGGCCCTGGGGGTCGCGGGCTTCTACATGCTCGGACCGCGTTTGGGCGACGAGGTGTTCAAGCGCAAGCCCGAAGTAAGCGCCCCTGACGAATCGCCTGTGCCCACCGATCCGACTGCGACTCCGGAAAAGACAGACTTTCCGAAGCCGAACGTCGACATCAATGCGGGTCCAATGACTTCGAGCACGGAAGAGCCGAAACCCAAACATCGCCGCCGTCGCCGCCGTCCCGCTGCCCGCCCATCCCCCTCCGCGGCCCCCGACGCTTCCCCTCCCGCCGACAGTCCGCCGCCGGCTCAAGACTCTCCGCCCCCTGCCGGGAAGTCCGATGGCAATGGCTAAAGCCTGAAAAATCTCTCCGCGTTGCTTGTTGTTAGCTCGGCGCACTCATCCTCGTTCAAACCGAGCACAGCCGCTAGCCCCGCGTTAACGTGCGCTACGAAAGCGGGCTGATTGGGCTTGCCCCGGTGAGGCACAGGAGCCATGTACGGTGAATCTGTCTCGACGACAAGCCGCTCTTTCGGCAAGTCCACAAGGACCGCCCGCAAGTCGTCGGCCTTCTTGTAGGTCACCGGTCCGTCCACTCCGAAATAGGCGCCCAGAGCAACCGCTCGGCGAGCCGCTTCCGCATCGCCCGCCCAGCAATGAAAGAGATAGGCCTGCGGCGGACGGGACTCGAGAACATCGAGGAGGTCGCCATAGGCCTCCCTCGCGTGAAAAACCACGGGTATTGAGAGCTCTGCGGCAAGATCGAGCTGTTCTCGAAGAGCCGCAAACTGTTGTTCGCGTCGTGAGTAGGACCAGTGGTAGTCGAGCCCGATTTCCCCGAGGGCGAGCACCTTCTCGTGCCTAAGCAATTCTCGTAGACCGGCGAGACTTGCCGAATCATAGTCGGCGGTGTAGTTAGGATGCCAGCCAAGGATGGCGTAAACCCTCTCATGAACCTCGGCCAGCGCAATCGCGCGAGTCCAGTCCTCGGGATCGGTGCCGACCACCACGACCCGGTCCACACCAGCCGCGTGCGCCGCTTGAAGGGCCCCGGTCGGATCGGGGAACGCCTTGTCGTCCTGCAAGTGGCAGTGAGTATCGAATAGCCTCAACGGGAATCCCCGTGAACCGGACACGCGCTGCCGCGAAGGTTAGCCAGAATGGGTCCGAGAAGCGGTCCAAGAGTCTCGATGCCCTGACGCGCGGCACCTGGGGACCCCGGTAGATTGACAACAAGAGTCTGGCCGATGATGCCGGCCAGTCCGCGCGACAGATGGCTGAAAGGCGTATGTTCCAATCCTTTGAGCCGAAGCAATTCACATAGACTGTCCGCGCGTCGGTCGAGGAGAGGCCGCGTCGCTTCGGGGGTGATGTCCCGAGCGCCGAAGCCGGTACCCCCCGTTGTAAAGATAGCCGCGCACTGCTGGGAGTAGTTCTGCAGGGCCCTCTGAATGGCCTCGAGTTCATCCGGGACGATGGTCGAGCACGAATCGTAGCCAAGTTCCCGCAACGCTTCGACGACCGCAGGGCCGCTTCGATCGGTTTCGGCAGTGCGGCTATCACTGACCGTGATCACGCCGATCTTCAATTGCGCATCCAATCCGTCTTGCCTCCTGTCTTCTTGGTCAGCCGCACGTCGGTCAAGACCAGATTGGGATCGATTCCCTTGAGCATGTCGATGAGGGTAATTCCTGCAACTACGACCGCGGAATAGGCCTCCATTTCAACTCCGGTTTTCGCCGTCGTCCGTGCGATCGCCTGGATGTGGATGCCGTCCGACGTCAGGTGGATTCGCACATCGAGCGAATCGAGCGGGACCGGGTGGCAAAGCGGGATGAGGTCGGCGCAGCGCTTGCCGCCTAGGATCCCTGCGACCTGGGCGGTCGTCAGGGCATCCCCTTTTGGGAGGCTTGCCAGGGCCTCGCGGTGCTCTGGCAAAATCTGCAGCAGGCCCTCGACGGTGGCTTCTCGTTCCGTGTGCGCCTTACCTCCGACGTGGACCATTCGCACGGCGCCGGACTCGTCGGTGTGACTCAGCTCGCTCATGCGTTTAGTTAACCTGCGAATTATCCCACCGTCAGGTCCGATGGGCTGCAATCGCCCGTCCCTTCATAGACGTCTCGCTAAACAACCATGAAAAATTTAGTAATTCTGCTCATCCTCTGTCCCTTCATCCTGTGCGCTTGCAAGAAGGACGAGCCCGCCCCCGGCCCAGATGTCTCGCCTGTCGTCAGCAAGTCACCGACGACAACTCCCGATGCAAGCGGCACACCCACGGCAAGCCCTACGACAGATCCGACGGCTCCTACCGCAGCCGCTGGCTCACCAGTCGGAACGTGGAAAG
>JBBSFL010000205.1:0-5703 GCA_038238735.1 Fimbriimonadales bacterium
AGCATAGGAGCAAACCCTCCGTATCCATGTCGAGCCGTCCAACGGGCTTGAGCTGGACACCGTAATCCGGCAAAAAGCGCACAATCGTCGGCCGGCCCTGAGGATCGAAAAGGGTCGTCACGACTCCCAACGGCTTGTTCAAGAGAACGGTATGCAACGGCGCGACTTCGATACGCCGACCGTCGACGACGATGTCGTCTTCGTCCGTCACCTTGCGACCCATCTCGGTGATCGTCGCTCCGTTGACCTCGACGCGCCCCTCCCGAATCAGCTTTTCCGCGGCCCGGCGGCTGCAGACGCCCGCGTGGGCGATGCGCACGTGCAAGCGCTCGCCGACCTCTTGCGAAGGCTGCGTTTTGGGCCTCGGCTTTGTCGCCGATTTCGGCTTTGGCTTGGCGGGGGGTTTGGCCTTCGAACCGGCTCTCGGCTTAAGAGAACGGGAAGTAGTTGCCTTTGCGGGTGGTCTTGCCATAAAAACGGGAGCGCCGGGTGCGCGAGCGATACCAAAACAGTCCGAGGCACAGAGTCGAGCCGATCAGGAAGTAGCTCGGGCTCCGGCCCGTCACTGCCGCTAGCGGAGTCGCCTTCGCGACCGCCGCTCCTGCGACAACTGGGATTTTGATAGTGTATCCGGTTCCGTCGCTATAGATTTCTTGGCCAACTGCGTCGCCCTCGCTAACCGGCGCAGACACTTTGGCCGGTTGGAAAACGCCGGTCAGCTTGGACGCCTGGCCCTTCGGCACGCAGTCCGTCACATCGGTCGCGAGGGTGCCCGTTACCGAATTCCCCGAGCCGCCATCGACCGTCACCGGTCCGACCGTGTCACCTTTCCGCGCGACCGTAACGTGGTCGTAGTTGGCAAAAGCCCAGCCCATCATCGCCTCGTCATCGAGTTGCCAGTGGTCGCTCTTCATGATCCCGGTGATGAGCCGGTGCCCGCCGCGTGTGGCGCTGCCCACGTAAGTATGCCCGGCCGGCACGGTATAGCCCGTCTTCACTCCATCGGCAGTCGGATCGAGAGTCAGCAGCTTGTTTTTGCTGACCATCCAGGTGTCCTTCTGGTTCAAGCTTCGCGCGATCTGGTGCTTCGGCGTTCGGACCGTCTCGGCGAATAGCGGCTCCTTGAACGCCTCGCGAGCGATCAAGGTCAGGTCGTGCGCCGAGGTCCAGTGCTTTGGATCGTGCAGTCCGTTCGGGTTGGCGAAATGCGTGTGGGTGCAGCCGATCGCCGCCGCGCGGTCGTTCATCAGCTTCGCGAAGCCGGGGACCGAGCCGCCTATGTGCATCGCCGCCATATAGCAGCCGTCGTTCGCGCTCCGGAGCATGATCGCCCAGAGCAGATTGCGCATCGTCAGCTGTTCACCCGGCTGCAGATGCATCGAGCTTTCGCCGACGGTCTTAACGTCCTTAGGCGCCGTGATCACATCCGACGACTTGCAGTGCTCGATGAGCAGCAGGGCGGTCATGATCTTCGTCGTCGAAGCAGGAAACATCGGCGCGTCGCCATTCTTCGTCCAGAGCACGCGTCCGGTTTCGGCGTCTAGGATCACTGCCGAAAGCGCACTCACCGCGGCGGGATCGGGCATGGGTACGGCGGGCTTAACCGGCTCTTTCTTAACGACCGGCGGACGATGCCTCGCGAAGAGGAACGTCGGCATTGCCACGAGGGCGAGCAGCGGGGCAAGTCGCGGAATCTTCATGCCTCTCCGGAAGGTTTACCAGGATACCAACCTTTGGGTTCCATGCAACCTATCGACGTGCGAAGTTGTGCCGTACGCGGCAATTCTATAGTGTTTCCTCAACGATCTGTGCGGCTTCCTCGGTCCCGCGAGAGATCGGCGGAAGGTCTCCGAGGTCCTTCATGTTGAACTGATGAAGGAACTGCTGAGTTGTGCCGTACAGCACCGGACGTCCCGGCGCGACCTTCCTGCCCTTCTCTTGAACCAGCCTCCGCTCCACCAGCGCCCGGACGGAATAGTCGCTCGCCACCCCCCGAATTGTGTCGATGTCCTGCACGGTAACAGGCTGACGGTAGGCGACGATGGCCAGAACCTCCAGGAGTGCCCGGCTAATTTTCTGCCTTTGAGGCTTCAAAAAGTTCGCGACCGCCGTCGCAAATTCCGGCTTGGTGCAAAGCTGATAGCCGCCCGCGATCGACACGAGCTGCAAGCTGCCCGCCCGCGAAAACCGCTCCGTCAGCACCTCCAGCCCCTGCTCCACCTGCCCCTCTGTAATGCCGAGCGCCCCTGCCAAGACGTTCAGGGAAGCGGGTGCGTCGGCGACGAACAAAAGCGCCTCCAAGGTATCGACCAGCCCCGCCTCCATCGGCGATAAGTCTAGATCATCCGTGATTGCCGAGAGCCGGTCGGCGGAGGCGATCAAAAATCCCTCCCCCTCCGAAAGGGGTCCTGAGCGAAGTCGAACGGAGAGCTTGCGAACAGGGGGAGGGTCCGAACGTGTGCGCCCCGCTTCAAGCCTGGGCGAAAAGAGCCTCACCGTCCAAGGTCGTGACCAACACGCGCCCCAACCGGATCAACTCGAGCAGCGCCAAGAACCAAAGCACCGCATCCGACCGCGTATACGGAGGCCGCAGCAAATCTTCCAAACGACGCGGCGTCGCAGACAACGCCAATAAAACGGCCGCCATCCCCTCGGCCAGGGACTTCCGCGGCCGCGCTAGAGACTCGATAGGCTCGGGAGATGCTCTTGCAAGCAGCCGTTCGAACGCACGCGCCAAGTCGGGCAAGGCGACTTCATCTAAGACGTAGGGAACCTCGTATGGGTCAGGTCCCCCGCCGGTCGTCCGGAAGAATTGCCGCGAACGCTCCTGCTGCCACTGCACCAAAGCCTCGATTGCTACATCGAACTCATTCACCGTCGGCTCCGGTAACTCCAGCGCCCCTTCGATCCCGATTTCTGCCTGTTCCCAACTCAGCAAAATTGCCCAAGCCTTGCGCTCCAGCAGGTAAGCCAACGCCGTCAAAGCCGCCGCGGCCTCCTCCAAGTGGATCGTAGGCGAGGCCAGAAGATATTCGAAATACGCCTCACAAATCGGCAGCAGAGGCACGTCGCGCAACTCGATCCGACGCTCTCGCACACACTGAAACAAGTTCGCCAGCGAGCCATCGAAGGTCGGAGTCGTCACCCTGATCGGGGGTGGCGCAATGATGCCGAGTGCGGTCACGGAATCGGAGCGAACGGACGCGGGCACGGCCTAGTCTATCGCGGTCATAGTGTTGGCTGATGGTCGATTGTCGGTCGACCGTTTAGTCCAATTCAATCGTCGACAATCACCTATAACCTCGCGGGAACTCGCCACGTAAATCCGCGTCCAAAACTGGATGAAGAACGAGACGCTGTGGGAAGCGATTTGTGCGCTGGCGGGTCCGGAAGGTGAAAATCCGGTGAACGTCGACGAAGCGATCGGCCGATCTGCCGTCACCGAAGGCATCGCCAGCGTCGAGTTGCGCCAGTTCGCAGAGACCAATCTGTTGCGAACCTTGCCAGGCGGCCAAGTGCAGCTAACCGTAAATGGACGATCAATGGCCGCCACACGCCACCACACCGCCGACCTGACGCAGACCGCGCCGGAATGATTGGAGGCGCCGAGCGGATTCGAACCGCTGCATAAGGGTTTTGCAGACCCTCCCCTTAGCCACTTGGGTACGGCGCCGTAGACTCAAAAGGATACCCGCGCCCGTGCGGCGATCGGAGGGATCGGCCAGCCAAGTTCGTCAACTCGATTCTCAACTGACCGATATACCGATTCGCTATCCCCAATGGTCTAAGGCAGCACGTGCAAATCAGGTGAGGCCGCCTTGCTGCAAGATGGCTTCGTCCCAATCGCATTGATCGTATAGGTGCCGCCGGAAGCGCACGCGGGCGTGGACTTCAGATAACCCGTCGCGCCGGTAAGAAGAGCCATGGTCGTCGTCGCGTCGCCAGTGGCAAGCCTGTACTCCATCGCATATTGCTCTTTGGCTCCGTCGATCTGCTTAAGATTGGCGATGCAGGAGTTGCGTCGGCTATTTTCCCTCGCCTTGATGAAATTGGGAACCGCGATCGCCATCAGGATTCCGATGATCAGCACTACGATCATGATCTCGACGAGCGTGAAGCCTTTACGCAGACTGGGGGATGGTTTTTTCATTGTGGTCTCGCAAGTACATGGTCGCCTCACCAGCAGGCAAAGAATGACTTAATCTAGTTATCGGTCCATCGAGCATCTAGCCTCAGCCCGTACTTCCCACTGTTCCAGCCAAAACGCGAGCGTAAGATGGCGCACGCGGCCTATTGGAAAGGCGTTTTACGAGCAGTCCCGGAGAAACGGTCGATTTGAACCGTCACCAGTCCATCCCTGGACGTACGCGCTCCTTCAGAAACCGCAATTTTGCCGGTTGACGAAATTGCTCCGTTTACTACTATATAGTAGACATATATCTACTAGTTTGTATACACGGAGGACCATGACCAATCAAGATTTCGCGTTCGTTGCGGACGCGCTTTTGGCGCTTTGCGAGAGGGAGCGAGAGGCGCCATTTTATTCTAACGAAGAGTTCCGCCTCAAGGAGCTGGTGGCGTCACGGCGCGACCGGTTTACAGGGCATTTGGGCCTGGCGGAGGAGTCGGATTTCCTGTTTCAGGAGGAATGCCGCGCCGTTTTCGACAATGCAAACCTGACTGAGAGACAGGCCGAAGTGCTCACCCAGCGCCTCGAGGGATGCACTTTCGAGCAGATCGGAAAGGAGAGCGGGCACTCGAAACAGAACGCCCAAAGCGTTTTTATTCTCGCAATCAAGAAATTAAGCCGTTCTTTCCACGTCTACCGGTACAGAGGCCTGAGCGAGGTGTATCGCGGCGAGACCCAAAGAGGGGTTAGACGATGCGGGTTTGGTAGAATGTTCCGGAGAGCGTAACTTCGCGGGCCAAAGGAGTTTCGAATTTGTTTTCCTGCAAGCACTGTTTGACCGCCAATAGTCTCGACAGCACCTTCTGCAAGCACTGCGGAACCGCGATGCCTGAGGCTGAGGTGAACCTGGAAAAGGAGAAGCTCGAGACCCTGGTGCAGACCGGGTTCGATCTCCTGAAAGAGGGCAAAACCGAAGAGGCGATGATCATCGCCGAGAACGCGGTGACCGCGAACCCCTCCAGCGCGGCGGCGGCCTCCTTAAAGGGAATGTGCCACGAAGGACGCGGCGAAGCCGCGGAGGCTCTGGAGTGCTACGAGGCGGTGGTGGCCCTGAAGCCCGACTCCGCGCTCGACAAAATCAAGATCAATCAGCTTCGCAACCTAATGGTGGCGAAGGCTATGACCGCGCCGGCTCAGCCAGACCGAAAGGGCGCGATGCTCGTGGCGGCCGCCGTGGCGATGCTCGTCATCGTGGGGGGCGTCGCGATGATTCGGTCCTTTAACAGGCCGGCCGCGGTGGCTTCCAACGATGTTCGGACCCTACCGCAGGAAACCTTGGTTCAGGGCTTCGACACGCCGCGAACCGCCAATCCCGCTCCGACTCCTGCCGCCGTCGATCCCAATTTGCAGCCCGGTCCATCGCCTCTCACCGTTCCCACCCCGGACGTTCGGACGGTTTTGCCTCCTTACAACGGCACCTCCCTTCCCGATCCGAACGGGACGGAGGACAATCAATTCCGCCCCGTCCACGTCGAGCCCGATTTAACGCTCGGCACCCGTTCTTCCGGTGCCGG
>JBBSFL010000206.1:0-5688 GCA_038238735.1 Fimbriimonadales bacterium
AAACCGGCCTCCGGCGGTACCGAGATGTAAGCGATCTTCTCGCCGTTCTGGCCGGTGCCGAACTTGACGCTGCCGCCCTTCATGCCGGAGGCCTCGACCTTCGCGGTCAACTGCGGCGAAGACAAGTTGGGATCCTTAACCGCGAACTGCACCTCGGAACCGCCCCGGAACTCGACGTTCGGTTTCAACCCGCCGAGACCGATGAAGATGAGGCCGGGAACGATGGTGCCAAGGGAAATCAGGAACCACTTCTTCGACTTCTGCACGACGGGCAGTGGATCAGTGTCCGCATGCTCTTCGAACTTCTCGCCGAACCAGTTGCGCTTGACTGCGTACCAGCTCTCCTTCGTCGCCATCCCCGATCCGTAGGCGAAGACGAGAAGTGACCGCGTAACCGCAACCGCTGTGAACAGCGAAATCGCGACGCCAATCACAAGGGTGGTCGCGAAGCCCTTCACGGGACCCGTTCCGAGATTCAACAGCACCAGCGAGGTCAAGATCGTACAAGAGTTGGAGTCGATGATCGCGGGCAGGGCGCGGCGAAAGCCGAGATCGATGGCCTTTTTGAGGTCTCTCCCCTTCTTCATCTCCTCCTTGAACCGCTCGAAGATGAGAATGTTGGCGTCCACCGCCATGCCGACGGACAGAATGAAGCCGGCGATCGCAGCAAGGCTGAATGTGGCGTTAATCAGCTTTAAAACGGTCAGGGTGAAGAGCACGTACAGCGCCAAGGCGATGAACGCCACGAAGCCGGGGAAGGCGTAGTAGACGATCAGGAACAGCGATATCACGCCGAAGGCGATCAAACCGGCCGAGATGATCTTGGTCAAGGCGGCCTTGCCGATCGTGGGGTCGACTTTCTCCGCACTGAGCTGCTTCAGGTCGACGGGGAGCGAACCCGAGTTCAGGAGATCGACGAGCGACTTCACGTACTCCACGTCCATCGTTCCATCGATGACCGCGTTGTCCTTCAGGATTTGGCCTTCCTTAACGTGGTTGAGGCTCAAAACCTTCTTGTCGAGGACGATGGCGAGCATGCCTTCGGGGTTACCTCGGCTCCAGCGCTCCATCTTCGTGGTGCCTTCGCTGGAAAACTTCATCAGCGGCCGGGGAGTCGGTCCGTTCTGATCGACTTCTGCGGTTGCGAGGTCGTTGCCGGCGAGAATCGGGTCGCCCCAGTCCTTCAAGATGTCCTGATACTTCGGATTCAGGCTCTTGTCCTTCGGGTTCTCTGGGTGCAGGTAGTAGGTGATCAGGTCGCCGCCTGTTCGGGGTCGGAAGCTAACGATCGGCTCGGTGCCCTTGTCGTTCGCTTCAATATCGAAACGTCCATAAGGTCGCTTCGGACCCACTACGTTGCTCGCGCTGTAGAATTCGATGCGGGCGCTGGTGCCAAGAATCTTCTGAGCTTGGTTGATGTCGGTAAAGCCGGGCAATTCGACGATGAACTGATAATCGCCCTTCTGGGTGACAGTCGCCTCCGTCGCGCCGAAACTTCCCGAAGCCCGATCCTCGAGCGTGTGCAGAATGGTGGAGCGAACACCAGCAAGGCCGTTGGCCCTCTGCTCAGGAGTCAGCTGCGTGACGTCCATCTCGTAGACAAGCCGCACGCCGCCTTGCACGTCCAAGCCAAGGTTGTATTTTCGGGCGTTGAAGCCTAGCCACGAAAACAAAGCGAGGCCGAGAACGAGAAGGAGAAATAAATAGCTTCGAGATCGCAAAAGGGGGACGCCTCCTATGGCGCGGACTAATCGGCGATTATACCGTCGCAGAGCCTTCTCTTACTTGCTTCACCCTGCTGTCGAGTTCGATTCAGCAGCCTCTCTGGGGCGTTTGATCGCCTCTTCGTACCGCTCGATGAACACCGCGGGCGAAGTCTCGGCGAGGTGGCGCTGGATCGAGGGAAGGTCTAAGTCTTCCGCGGTTTTAAAACGGATGCAGGCTTGGCCCATGTCGAGCTTCTTCCCCGCCGCAGCGAAGGCGTCTCTTAATTGATCTACCGCTTTCTCATTCCAATACAGGCTCATCAGGTGGAAGGAGAATCCTGCCTTCGTGGCGGCCAACGCGCCGAGCATCAGCGGCTGCTTCGGATTGCAGTGATAGCCCGCGGGATAGACCACGTGGGGAATCACGTAGCCGAGCATCTTCGTCAGCATGCACTCCCTATATCCCTCGGGCAGCACGTCCAAGATCGCTTGCCGCACTTTGAGGAGCTCGATTCGGCGCTCGGCGGGCAGAGCGTCTAAGAAGGCATCCAATCCAGTATCAGTCGCGGTGGCCATGAAACTAATTTACACGGTCTGGTAGCGTTTCAGGCGTGATCGGACGGACCATTCGCCTCGAACCCCTCGAAGAGCGTCACGCCTCGGACCTGGCCCGGCACGCGACGGTCGAGACGTTTCGCTGGTTCCCGATCCCCCAGTTCGAGCGAATCGACGAGGCCGCGATGCTTTGGTATGTGCGGCACGCTCTATCGCTTGGCGACGCGGAGGCGTTCGCGGTGATCCTGAATTCCACCGGCGAGGCGATTGGGAGCACCTGTTACCTCAACATCCGGCCGCAGCACCTCGGACTGGAGATCGGGATGACCTGGTACGGAGAACGCCACCGGGCCACAAAAGTCAATCAAGAAACAAAGCTGCTGCTCCTTACGGAAGCCTTTGAGAATCGTGGCTGCGAACGGGTGCAGTTAAAGACGGACTTCCGAAATCTTCAAAGCCGAGCCGCAATCGCGAAACTCGGCGCAAAGCAGGACGGGATTTTGCGGAAGCACGTGCGAATGTCCGATGGATTCATGCGCGACACCGTCATGTTCTCCATCATTCGCGAAGAGTGGCCCGGCGTGCGGGAGGGGCTCCTTGCCAGGGTTGCAGGGGGCTGACGGCCTTTTGGGCCCTGCAAGGCCGCAACGACGTGGCTACTTGACGACCGTAAACAGCCGTTGGTCGACGGGGCCGTTGCAGACGAGGTCCACGTCCCAGGTCTGGACGAGCTGCTGAGGCGCCATATTCGCGCCCGGGATCTTCACCACCTGGGAGACCACGTACCGATACAGATCGCCTTCTTTGGAGACGTAAATCTGGAATTTCCCAAGCACGGGCCCCTGCCCATATTCCCGCCAATTGCCGTCGATTACGTACACCGGCTTTCCGTCGAGCGTGGTTTCCATCTCCGTCTTGATCGTCGCGAGCTGATAGCGGAAATCGTCCAGATTCGAGCTGCGTGCGACCGCGATGTCGAGCGGCACCGAGCGATCCCCTAGGCTCAAAGCGGAAGCGGAATAGGCGTCCTTGAGATCCTTTACCGGCTTCGTCGGCCCCATCTCTTCAAACAGCCTTGAGTCAGAAGTAAACGCGGTGCCACGGGGCGGATCGTAGGTAAAAGTCGTTCCGTCGGCGGTGACGAGCCATTGTTTCTTGTCTCCCACGTTTTTGACTTGATGGATGTACAGCCGTCCCGGCCGCTCCACCTGCACTTCGGTATCGAGCGAAGCGGAGCCTGTGGAGGCCGTCACGGTTAACCGAATTCTTCCCTTCACCGTCGAGGCGTTGTAATACTTCAGGAACATCGCGCCGATGAGCGACTTGGCCGAAGGAAGTTCTTGCTGGCTGGCCGCAAGGGCGAAGATGAGGGTGGCGATCATTGTTTTTCGTACCGGGTCCAGGCTATATCCTGGACGTCTGCCAGGCGGTTCGCGGTTCGAGCCGCCGTGAACAACCAGTCTGACAGACGATTCACAAAAACCTTGACATCCGAACGCAGCGGTTCGCTTTCGTCCAGTGCGAGCATCGCACGTTCCGCCCGTCGACAAACGCCCCGCGCCAAGTGAAGGTGGGCGGCTAAGGGACTGCCTCCAGGCAAGATGAAGTTCCTCAACTCGGGCAGGGCGACAGTCATACGGTCGATCGAGGTTTCTAGATAGTCGATCTGTCGGCTATGGATACCGTGCAGATCGAACTTCCCGCCGGGAGGGCAGGCTAGCTCGCCGCCCAGATCGAAGAGCCAGGCCTGGATATGTCCCAGGGATTCGTCCAACTCGGTCTCTCCAGAATGCTGCCGGGCCAGCCCGAGGCAGGCGTTCAGCTCGTCCACCTCGCCAATCGCGGCGATGCGCAGGCTGTGCTTGGCAATCCGCGCGCCTCCGAAGAGGCCGGTCTCGCCGGCGTCGCCGGTCTTCGTGTAGATCTTCACTTGCCCTCGCGAAGCACCAGTCTCACGAATTTTGGCAAATTCTTCGCCTTGGCGATCTTGCGCGGATTCAGGATTAGGCGCCAGAGCCATTCGAGCTTCAGCTTCTGCATCAGCTTCGGGGCTCGCTTCGCTCGTCCGGAAAAGACGTCGAAGCTCCCGCCCACCCCCATCGAGACGGATGCGCGGATAATGTCCTTCGTCGCCGTGATGAATTTTTCCTGTCGCGGAATTCCCATCGCCACAAAGAGGAAGTCCGGCTTGAATTCACCGACTTCCTGGGCGACGATCGCATCGCTGTCGGCGGGAAAGAATCCATGCCTCGTGCCCACGATGTTGCAGCCCGGATGCTTCAGGCGCAGCTTCTCCGCTGCCTGCTCGGCTACGCCGGGCGCTGCTCCGAGAAAGAACAGGCGGTAGCCCTTGCGCGCGCTGAGGTCGCAAATTCGGTCCACTAAATCGACTCCGCTGACGCGCTCCGGCATCGACTGGCCCTTGCGCTTCGCCGCCCACAGGACGCCTACGCTATCGGGAGTCACCAGTTCGGCGCTCTCGTAGATCGCCTTCAGCTCGGGATCGCCTTGCGCCTGAACGATGCCCGCGGCGTCGGCGGTGACAACCAGATGGGGTCTCTTCTCCTCGGCGAACGCCACGATGCGAGTAAGGCACTCTTCCATCGTCAAGCGGTCGACGGCGACCCCGAGAATGCGGCTGCGTGAGGTCTCGGTCGGGATCGCTACGGTGGTCATTGGGTTCGCCTACAAGTTTACCAACGGGCAACCGGAGCGCAAGGCGTCAATTACCGCAAATAAGAGACGCCCAAGATTAGGTTAAGAAACGGTTATGAGTTATAGTAGCCGGGTCGAAATCCAAACCAAGCGCCGGGAGTCAAGGGCGACCCCCTTTGCCGGCAAGGACATTCATGCGCAAAGCCTTTACGCTCATCGAGCTGCTCGTCGTTATCGCGATCATCGCGATTCTCGCTGCCATTCTCTTCCCCGTCTTCGCTCAAGCCAAGCTCGCCGCCAAGAAGACGGCCGATCTTAGCAATGCCAAGCAGATCGGAACCGCCTCCCAAATCTATCTTTCGGATTCGGACGACATGTATCCGATGGTCGCGACAACAACCGATGGCGATGGTTTCATCCCCGGTACAGGCACGAATATCGCTTCGGTGTACGACCTCTTGATGCCGTACACCAAAAACAAGGACATGTTCACTTCGCCAGCGGAGCCGAAGGCGATCAAGTGGAGCGCGGTCTCTCCCGCGACGAACTCGCCGACCTCCGATACCGTTCTCGGCTATGCAGGAGCCGCTCTTGGCAAGACATTCACCTCCTCCGCGAATCTGAACTTCGCCGGCTTCTCCCCGAATTTCAGAGTCTTCGAGGACACGATGGTCAAGGCTCCGATCGGCGCGCAGGGCCCCGTGCAGAGCGGCACCGTTTTCCCCAATATCGCGGGAACGACGATGTTCTACAACGCGCGATACGTGAAGGC
>JBBSFL010000207.1:0-5674 GCA_038238735.1 Fimbriimonadales bacterium
AGCGAAGACTACGTCGACGGGCCCGCGCGACAAGAGCGAGTCTCTCTCGCGCTCTGCCCAACCTACGCCTGGGCTGGGATTCATGAGGTCCTGTACTAGGGGGAGCAGGTTTAACTCACGATTTTTCCGAACCTCTCGGTAGGCCACCTCGACCGCCGCAGGATCGAGATCCCACGCCACCGTGTCAATCCCTTGCCGAGAGGCGATGCGCGCAAACTCGCCTGTGTTCGCCCCGAAATCCCAGACCTTTTGAGGTTTGGGGGCGATATCGTCCAGCATCGACGCAACCAGGCGTTGCTTTTCGACCATGGCTGGGCCGGAATAGTTGTTGTCGGTGTAGTAGTCCGCCCACAGTCCGCCAGTCGGCTCCCACTTCTGGGCGCGGACGGCCCGCTCCAACGAGTCGATCAACCCTAGAATTGCCGTCTTGGAAATCTTTGGCGCCGCCTTGACCGCCGCTCCCGCCCGTTGGCTCTCGACCTTTCCGTGCGCATGGACGTGGGCAAGAAGTCCAAAGTTAAGACGAGTCCGCCAAGGAAGCAGCTTTGAAGCCAACTCTAAAGGAATTCCATCCAGCGAAGATCGGGCGAGCAAGCTAAGACGAGTGTCGCAAGCGCTTATCAGGGCCAAGGGAGCCAAGAAATGCCGACAGAATTGGCGGTAGGCAACCCAGGGCTCGCCCTCCTTGTATAGCTCAAGCGAAAGGGTATCGATCAAGACGGGGCGACCCTGCAAAAATTGAATATTGAACGCACTGGCGTCCTTCAGGGACATTCCCCTTGCTAGCGCTTTACGCTGAATATCCAGTGTGGCCAGAGCCGCGTCCTGAAGTTGACTGAAGCACCACTCGTAGGGGTAGGAGATGCTTGAAACGCGTGTAGGTCTCAGGACCGCCGACGCATCGCTCGAAGCGGCCATCGACAGATCCAACCGCTCGTGGGGGACGAGGAGCTCCGATTCGACCAACTCCGCGTAAAGCCCCGAGTCGTGTAACGCATCCAGGTCCGCCAAAGCAGGCTCATTCACCTGCCGGAGTAACTCACCCGCGCGGACGTAAACGAATCCGCTCGGGTCTCGAAACGAGCTCCCAAGCCGGACGGGCTCGGGCATCAGTCTTGCGACTTAGATTTGCGGCTGAAGTACGCCTTCAAACCCTGCCATCGAGTCTTAATCACGTAACCCGCACTCAAGAATCCCGCCAACGCAACCTGAAGAGCCATACTGCCGGTTCCACCGTCCAAATAGGCCAAATTAAATTTTGGAAGCCAAAAGGTTAAGCTATCTAACATATCTCACTGCCTTGACGGATCGCATTCTGGAGAAGTTCAGTTCACAAGTTAAATTTTTGACTTCTTCGATTCGGTCTAACGGGAGTTAGACTTCAAAGATGAGGAAAGGGGTCCAAGCCGAAGACACTGCCGCCGAGTTCCTCGCCGATCTTGGCTACACGGTTGTCACTCGGAGATTTAAAACGAGACACGGTGAACTCGATATCGTTGCCCTGGACGGCGACACACTCGTTATTGTTGAGGTCAAAGAGAGGCGTGCGCCCGGTTGGGTGCCTGAGGAGGGGCTCGACAGGCAAAAGGCGGCGTCTTTATCGGCCGCGACGGAGGAGTATCTCCAGAAGATGGGTGAGACTGATCGGATCGTTCGTTTCGATTTGGTCGCGCTCGATGCGAGGGGGCTGCGACATCACATCGATGCTTTTCGGCCGGGCTAACCGACAAACGGCGCGATGTTTTCTGGCTAGGGACGGGAAGCGAGATTTCCTCTGGTCAGTCGGGTTCAGGTGCCTGGGAAACATAAAAAGCTCTTTTACGCTTGCGCACGATGAAATAGGTCGGAGGTAAGGGCCAATTCGTGGTATCGTCGGAGGCATGTCGCAGGGCATTTTGGAGAGAGTTAAAAAGGTGACCGTCGAGGAACTCGGCGTGAAGGAAGAAGAGGTCGTGGAGGCCGCCTCCTTCACCGAAGATCTCGGGGCGGATAGCCTCGACGTCGTCGAGCTCGTCATGGCGTTCGAAGATGAGTTCAGCATCGAGATTCCGGATGACGAGGTCGGAGAAATCAAAACGGTCGGCGATGCCGTGAGTTACATCAGCAAGAAGTCGGCCGCTTAGGCATGTCGGATCGGCCTCAGCCCTCGGGACGGGTTGTCATCACGGGCGTCGGGGCGGTTACGCCGCTGGGCACGGGTGTTGACGTCTTTTGGCCGCGCATGCTCGCGGGTGAAAGTGGTGTCGCGCCTATCACACTGCTGGACGCCTCCGAGTACACGACTCGCATCGCAGCCGAAGTCAAAGACTTCAACCCGGAAGACTGGCTCGACCGCAAAGAAGCCCGCCGAATCGACCGCTTCATCGCGCTCGCCGTGGCCGGCGCCGCCATGGCCATTGAGGACTCTGGATTTAAGCCTTCCGAACAGGAGAAGGACGACGTCGGTGTGCTCATCGGCTCGGGCATCGGGGGCTTGACGTACCTGGGAGAGCAGCACCGCCGCCAGATCGAAGGTGGACCCGGCAAGGTGTCGCCCTTCCTAGTGCCCTACATGATTCCGGACATGGCTAGCGGCTATGTTTCGATACTCAACGGCTTTCGGGGTCCGAATACCTGTGTGGTGACCGCTTGCGCCACAGGTGCCAACGCGATCGGAGACGCCTATCACATCATAAAGCGCGGCGACGCGACGGCGATGATCGCCGGAGGCACCGAGGCTCCTATCAATGAATTGGGTCTGGGGGGCTTCTGCGCCGCGCGGGCGATGAGCAATCGCAATGACGATCCCGACCACGCTTCCCGTCCCTTCGACAAGGAGCGCGACGGCTTCGTCATTGGCGAAGGTTCCGCTGTCTTCGTCATGGAAGATTACGCACTCGCCAAAGCACGGGGAGCCAAGATTTATGGTGAGGTAGTGGGCTACGGAATGAGCGGAGATGCCTATCACATCACCCAGCCCTCGCCCGATGCGAGCGGGGCCACGCGCGCGCTGAAGATGGCGATCAGGCAGAGCGGTTTGCGCCACGACCAGATTGGCTACATCAACGCCCACGGCACCTCGACCTACTACAACGACAAGCTGGAGACGCTGGCGATCAAGAACGTTCTTGGGGAGCAGGCGTACAAAACGCCCGTGAGTTCGACGAAGTCGATGATCGGACACACCCTCGGGGCGGCCGGCGCGATCGAGGCTCTAGTGTGCCTGCTCACGATGCGGGACGGAATTATTCCGCCGACGATCAACTACGAGATCCCCGATCCGGAGTGCGATCTGGATTACGTGCCCAACGTGGCGCGCAAAGCGCGAGTTGACTACACGGCCTCGAATTCGTTCGGCTTCGGCGGTCACAACGTGACGCTGATTCTCAGTCGCGGCGAGTAGCCGTTTGGCTCAACCGGCTGACAAGGGCCGCCCGAGATGGCGCCCTCTGACCCCGAGTAAATCTCAGGCGACATTCCGCCGATGCACGGCATAGAAGGAGCAAGTACTATGCGAATTGCGATGGGTCTCCTTGCTGTTTCGGTAGCGGTAGCGCTGCTGCTCGGTTGCGGCGGTGCCGGAGGGTCTGGCGGCGGGATCACCGGCGGCGGAAATGGTGGATCCTCTAGTGGGGGTTCGTCTTCAGGCGGGTCGTCTTCCGGTGGCTCCAGCAGCCCACCAGACTTAGGAATAGGTGCCGACATGCACGGTTATCGCCCCTTCCCAGCGGGCGATGCCTGGAACAGCGCCATAGATCAGGATCCCGTCGATCCCAACAGCGCAACGCTGATTGGCTCGATTGGGGTGGGGGGGGCGTTTCATCCTGATTTCGGGGCGAACTACAACGGCGGTCCGTTCGGAATTCCCTACATGGTCGTCGACCACACAACTACCCCGGTTACGATGACCTTCACCTACAGTGATGAGAGCGATGCCGGTCCCTATCCCTTTCCGACGAACGCGCCAATCGAAGGTGGTTCCGGCTCGACCGGGGATCGCCATGTTCTAGTGATCGATAGGGACGCCAAATTACTTTACGAGACCTTCGATTCGCATCGGCAGTCAAATGGCAGTTGGCAGTGTGGATCGGGCGCCAAATTCGATCTGACCACGGGCGCGCCGAGGCCTCTTTACTGGACTTCTGCAGATGCGGCGGGGCTGCCGATTTTTCCAGGTCTGGTTCGGTACGACGAGGTCCAGGCAGGGGCGATCCATCACGCCTTGCGATTCACGGTCGTCCACACCCGCCACGCGTTCGTTGCGCCCGCCCGGCATTGGGCGAGTGCGGACACGAGCCCAAGCCTGCCGCCTATGGGCATGCGAGTGCGGCTGAAAGCTTCGTTCGACATCGCGGGATATCCGGCCGACGATCAGGTGATCTTAACCGCCCTCAAGAAGTACGGCATGTTTGTGGCGGATAACGGATCGAACTGGTACCTGTCAGGCGCCCCTGACGGGCGGTGGAACGACGACCACCTGAACATGCTTAAGCAACTTCGCGGCAGCGACTTCGAAGTCGTGAAGATGGGCACGATCATCGCGAATTAGGTCGATGACAACGTGGCCAAGGCATGCGTTGTGCCGTGCAAGGTAAGGCTTACGGGTGAGAAGGATATAACCGGTCCATCAAAGCTACTGCGGACTGGTGGGCCCAGCTAGATTCGAACTAGCGACCTCACCCTTATCAGGGGTGCGCTCTAACCAACTGAGCTATGAGCCCTCTCTGGGCTAATCTTACCGCGTAGGATAATTCGTTCGCAGGATCGAAGATGATGAACATTGCCGCCGCGCTTCTCGCCATGCTCCAACCCGCACCCTTTCTCAGCTCTGTTTTTGGAGACCACATGGTTCTGCAGCGGGGAAAGCCGAACACTTTTTGGGGATGGTCGACTCCGGGCACCGCGGTCACCGTTTCCATTGGCCGCATAAGGGCCAGCGCCGTCACGGATTCGGAGGGCAAGTGGACAGCGCGGCTCTCACCTCCGCCCGTAGGGGGACCGTATACCGTCGAGATAGACGGTCCGCAGCATGTCGAGCTGAAAGACGTCATGGTTGGCGACGTATGGATTTGCTCGGGCCAGTCGAATATGGAGATGGGTATCACGTTGGTGCGGGACGCCGACAAAGAGGTCGCGGCCGCGAACGACCCGGGCTTGAGGCTTTATATCGTGCCTCGCGCGACGTCCCTTCAAGCAGAGAAGTTGACTACGGGGTCATGGGCGGCCTGCACATCGCAGTCCGTGGCCGAAGGCGGGTGGGGCGGGTTTTCCGCCGCGGGGTACTTCTTCGGACGCGAGCTACGTCGGCGGCTGGGCGTGCCCATCGGCTTGGTAGAGACTTCCTGGGGCGGCACCGTAGCGGAGGCTTGGACGAGCGAAGAGGGACTCCGGCCCATGAAGGATTTCGACGCCGCCCTGAAGATCGTCAACGAGGCGCGAAGCGTCCGCCAGACGCCCTATTCCGAGTTGCTCGACAAGTGGTTCCTCACCAACGATCCTGGTTCGAAGGAGGGTTGGCAGAATTCATCCTTCGATGACTCGGGCTGGAAGGCCGCCGAGTTTCCCATCACCTACGAGGCTCTCGGGCTCGGAGCGTTCGACGGGGTGGGTTGGTTCCGACGCGATTTCGATCTTCCGGACCCTTTGCCAGCCGGAGCGGCTACCCTGGCGCTTGGCACGATCGACGACATGGACA
>JBBSFL010000208.1:0-5673 GCA_038238735.1 Fimbriimonadales bacterium
CCGCGCACGACGATGCTCTTGATGATTTCGGCTCTCGCGGGTTCCGAGAGGATCGCCCGCGCCTATCGGGAGGCAATCGCGCAAAAATACCGGTTCTTGAGCCTAGGCGACTCGATGCTCATCCTATGAGTGGAGCGCGAGGCTACCTCGGAGCCTAAGCGTTAGACCGAGGGCCGGATCAACCCATGGAGCGCGTCGGCGCCAGGCGGGTCAATCGAGACTTTCGCACTTTTCCGCGCTGCGTCAAAGCGCCAGGTTAAGTACAATCTCTGTGCATCGGGGGCTACCAGTATTGAGAACCAACGAATTCGACCCTTTGGCTTATATAGAGAGCGCCTTTCTCGACCGAACGGAAGCGGAGACCCCGGAGCCCGAGGCTAAAGAGGACGATGACCTCGACGTCACCATCCCCACGATTTCCAGCTACCTGAACGGCAGCCGAACGAACGGACACACCCCTACGGCTAAGAAACCAGCAACGCCCGTGGCGGACCGCGAACCCAAGATTGCCCCCACAGTCGAAGAAAGCTCCGTCAAGTTCCGAAAGACGTTGATGAGCGCCCCGCGGCCCCGCCGTTCCAAGGAGGGCAGCGCCCCGAAGCCGAAGATGGATCCCGGGCTGCAGTCTCTTTGGGAAGGTCTCCCTAAGAATATGGAGTTCCTTTTCGGGTTTTACGACGACAACGTCACTGCGAATTACTATCGCGGCGAGTTCAAGGAGTCACGTCAGGAGCTGATCAAGCGCCTTCTCGATCCCGAACTTTCGCTTGAGGAGACGAGCCGGCTGCTCGGAGTCTGCCCCGCCACGGTCCGTCGATATACGAACCGCACATGGCTGGCCCACCATCGCACAACCGGCGGCCAGCGGAGATTTCGGCTCAGCGACATCGTCAAATTCGTTGGCGAGCACGGCCGCTTCCCGGAGGCCTGAGCTTCTCGCCACGGTCGAGCTTATGGACTTCGCCCGTATAATCTAATTGGATGAGCGATGACGAGCGACATAACAATTATCTATGAGTGGAGCCAAGACGGCTGGTGGGTCGCGGAGATCGCCGAAGTGCCGGGGGCGGTCTCTCAGGGAAAAACCAAATCTGAAGCCAAAGCAAATGTATTGGATGCGCTTTCCGAACTGATGTCGTTCCGCAGGGAAGAGGCCATCAAGCAAACGAAGGAGCCTTCCAACGTCGAAACGATTCCCCTCGCCAGCTAACGGCCGGGCGGACGGGGAATGTCCAGCCGTCGCATATCTTGAGCGCCGTGCCACTTGCAATCTCTCTATGCCGGGGTACGGCGATGCTTTTTCCGTTGCCTTTATTGACGTAAATCGAGTGGCTTCCGCCCTCGCGTTTCAGTTCGCACCCATGAGCCCGAAGATGCTTGTCGAGTCCCGTCTCGTCATGGTTCTATTCGGCCAACGATCGCGGTCGGCAGTGTAGCATAGCCAGAGATGAGTCTTCGCATCGCCATCTTCACCGATAGCGCTCTGCCGATCCTCAACGGGGTCTCGGTCAGTATCGACTCGCTGATTCGCGAGTTACGCAACCAGGGGCATTCGGTTCACCTCTTCTGCCCACAGTTCCCCCGGCACCGCGAGTCCGACCCAAACACTTATCGCTTCCGAGCCGTGGAGACCCCTTGGACGAAAGGCTTTCCCTTCGCGTATCCGCCCTACATCCGGATGCTGCGTAAGTTCCGTCGGCATGAGTTCGACATCGTCCATATCCACACCCTGGGCATTGTCGGGTTCGTGGGCCTTCGGTGGGCGGAGAGCCACAACCTGCCGGTGGTCGCGACCTACCACACGCTGTACGACCGCTACGCGCACTACATCCCCTACGTGCCGCGCCGGTACGTGCGGTTCAAGATCGCAAAGCATACGAACTACGTGTTCAATCGAGTCGGCCATGTGATCACGCCGAGCGAGGCTTCTTTGAAGTGGCTTAGGCGTCACGCGGTCACGACGCCCGCGACGGTCGTGCCGACCGGGGTCGACCGGCGCGGGTTCTACGATCGGAGCGAGGTGCGCCTGGCGCTTGGGATCCCGCCCGAACAGAAGGTTTTGCTTTACGTGGGCCGGCTCGCGCACGAGAAGAATTTGCCGACGCTATTCGAGATGGCCTCCCTCGCCTTCGAGCAGGATTCGAATCTGCGCCTTTGGCTGGTCGGTGACGGCCCGTTTCGGGCCGACTGCGTGGAGATCGTGCGGCGGCTAGGGATCGGCGATCGCATCAAGTTCGTAGGATTCGTTCCCCACGACGAAGTAGAACGCTACTACACGGCGGCCGACCTGTTCGTCTTTCCATCCGTGACCGAAACGCAGGGGCTGGTGATCCAAGAAGCGATGGGCCACGGTCTGCCCTGCGTAGCGATATCGGGTGGTGGTGCGAGTCTTAGCATCGACGACGGCGAGGACGGTCTGGTTGTCCGCAACGAGGCGGAGGCGTTCGCTCACGCGGTGCTCGGAATTCTCGGCGCCGACGAAAGATACGCTTGCCTCTCTGAGGGGGCCATGCGAAGTGCACGTGAGCAGGGCTCGGGCAAGATGGTCGAGCGGATCGTAGAGATTTACCACCAGGCCATCTCGGACCGCGCCGGGGTCGGGAGGTCGCATGCAAGCCTCCGCTGAGGACGCGCCGTCGCAACGGGGACTCGGCGTTTTCTTCGCCGCACTTGGGGCTTTGGCTCTCTTGCGTATCGCCTTGAGTTACGTGAGGGTCGCGCCGTCGATCGCGACTGCGGCTTCCGTCGCCGTGACTATCGTGTTTCTCGTCGTGCCGGTTCTCGCGTTATACAAGGCGGCCTCCGCCCGTTGGACGGCCGGACTCGCGGCGATCTTCCTTCTTAGCGGTTTGGTCCTTCAATTTGGCTTGTTGGCTCTCGTGAAGGGCCCCCTGGCCAATACGGGACTGCTTCAAAACGTCGCTCTCGCGTTCTCCCAGACCGGTCTCGTCATTTGGTGCGTGGGGCTGGGCGCTCTCCTAACGACTATGCTGAAGGACAAGAACCTTCTCATTCCGGTCGCCATTTTCCTTGCCCTATTCGACCTGTTCGCCGTGTTCACGCCGGTTGGTCCGGTGCAGGTGCTGATGAGAGCGGCACCCCAGATGTTGCCGTCGATGGCCTACCAAGCGCCCGCGATGAGTTCGACTCGAGCTCCAGCGGCCCCTGCGGGGGCGCCGCTTGCCGTGTTTGCCTATGTGGGCCCGGCCGACTTCCTTTTCATGGGGATGTTCTTCGTCGCTGTCTTTCGTTTCAACTTACGCACCCGCGACACATTTAAATGGATGCTGATCGCCCTAGCGTGCTGGATCGCCCTCTCGGCGATCGTCGGAGAGATGCCACTGCTCGTGCCGATCGGTTTGGCGGTTCTACTCGTGAATTTGCCCGAGTTCAAGCTGAACAAGGAAGAATGGATGTCGACCGGAGTGATTGCCGCGCTGATGACCGGCGTCGTGATCTGGGGCGCGACCCGGCCTAGGCCGCCGGTCCGCATCGTGCCAGAGTCGCCACCTGCGCCTTCGTCGTCGGCACCCGTCCCAGGATCTCAAGGATCGGCAGGCTCGCCCGGGCCAGCTTCTCCGAGTCCACGCCCGTCGGCATCCCCTCTCGCTCCAAAAAGTGCACCAAGTCCTCCGTAGCGAGATTGCCTCCGGCCCCAGGGGCGTAAGGGCACCCGCCGAGGCCTCCTGCGCTTGAGTCGAAGACCTCGATGCCCAGTTCCATCGCGGCCGCGACGTTCGCTACGGCTGTGCCCCGGGTGTCGTGGAAGTGATAGGCGATTTTCTCGACCGGGATTTCTTCGAGGAGGATTTCGGTGAGGCGTTTGACCTCTTTTGGGGACGCGACGCCGATTGTGTCGCCGAGACTCAGCTCGTCAACGCCTAAGGCGAGGAGCTTTCTGCAGACCGCGAGGACGGTTTCCGGCTCGATCCGGCCCGAGTAGGGGCACTCGAACGCCGTGCTTACATAGGCTCGAATGTGTCGCTCAGGCAAAGCCTCCCCTTGAGGGGAGGTTGGACGGGTATTCGCGGGCTGCTCAACGTGTTGGGCGGCACTACCATCTCGCGAGCCGGCGAACTCACCTTCAACGGCCGACTGCCCATTCCCAGGTGGTGTAGTCCGCTCACCGTCCCTCAAGGGAGGGCTTTTCTCTTGGAAACGCTCGATCACGGCAGCAAACGTTTCAAGCGATTGGTCGACCGTCATATTGATGTTCTTAAGCGTGAAGGCATCGCTGGCTGCCGTGAAAAGCGCGACCCGATTGACTCCAAGCGCCATTGCACGCTCCAAGCCTCTCATGTTCGGAACAAGGGCCGAGAAATGCGCCCGATCGTGAGGCAGCAATGGCCAGAGCTCGGCCGCGTCGCCAAGTTGGGGAACCCACTTCGGCGAGACGAAGCTCGTTGCTTCGATCTCCGTTAGCCCGGCGCCGACCAACGCACGGATGAAGGCGGCCTTCGCTTCGGTGGGAATCGGCGTAGCCTCATTCTGAAGCCCGTCACGCGGACCGACCTCGACGATTCGAATCATAATTGTTCTACGGGGGTCACCGAGACGAGGAGCGCATCGGCGACGACCTGGTCGCCCTTGGCCACCATCAGCTTCGCGACGGTCCCGTCGTAGGGCGCGGCGAATGGTTGCTGGGTCTTCATCGCTTCGAGCACGACGAGCCTCTCGCCCTTCTTCACCTCTTGCCCGGCTTCGACCAGCACGTCGATGATCAATCCCGGCATGGGGGCGTGAATCTCGCCGCTCGCCGCCCCACCCGCCGCGCGGCCTCTTGCCTGAGTTCGCTCGATCTTGTGCTGGCGGCCCTTGTAAGACAGGAGCGTAGCGTCCCCAGAGCGGATCGAGACCGCCGTCTGAGTTCCATCGTTCGTTCTGACATACAGGCGGTCCGGTCCAGCAACTACCGCAGCGTCGGAATCGGGCAAGTCGCGCTCGACTCCATCGACGAATCGCTTCAAGCCAATCTCCGCGCAGGCGCGATGCGGCTTTGCCGATATGCGCGTGCCGCATCGATGAAACCCCGAAACAGGTTGCGGGTGGCCTCGTCCTCGGGGGTGCGCTCCGGGTGCCATTGCACGCCGAGCAACCAAGGCCGGTCCACCGCTTCCAAGGCTTCGATCGTTCCGTCCTCAGACCGCGCGGAAATTCGCAAGCGGTCGGCGACCGTGTCGGCCGCCTGGTGATGGTAGCTTCTACCGACGATCGTTCCGGCGCCGCTGATCGTGCTCAGTTTGGAACCCTTCTCCACCTCGTAGGACTGAGGCGTTCCGCCCTCGTGCTCGCCGTGGCCGAGCACATCGGGTAGATGCTGAAGGAGCGTTCCTCCTTGCACCACGTTCAAAAACTGACATCCGTAGCAGATTCCAAAAATTGGCAGGTCAGACGGCGCGGCCCGGAAGAGGCGCTGCTCGCTGAGGAACCGCTGGTCGTCTCCGAGCAGAACCTGGGCATGGTTCTCTTGACCGAAGTGTCGGGCGTCGATGTCGTTCCCACCCGGGATCAGCCAACCGTCGATGATCCGCGCCACCTCGTCCATATCCGCCGTCGGCGGAATGATAAGGGGCACTCCGCCCGCGAGCGCCACCTGCTCGGTGTAGTTCCAATTGCAGACGAGTCGGCCGCCGGTGGTGTCGTCCTTCTCGTCGTGTCTGACTTCGACGGTTA
>JBBSFL010000209.1:0-5659 GCA_038238735.1 Fimbriimonadales bacterium
GAGTTGCGCGATTTGCCGGAGAACGAAATGCTTCGAGAAATGTCTCAAGCAGAGATTCTGCGCGCGGTGTATTCGCCTTGGCAGCTTCGCGAGCGGATGGTGGATTTTTGGACCAACCACTTCAACATCTACGCCCGCAAGGGCCTCGCCTCGTACCGCAAGCCGGCCGACGACCTGAACGTGGTCCGCGACCACGCACTCGATACCTTTCCCGCCTTGCTCAAGGCTAGCGCGCACTCCCCCGCGATGCTCGCGTATCTCGACAATCGGCAGAACGTGCGCGGAGTGGCGAACGAAAACTACGCCCGCGAACTTATGGAGCTTCACGCGCTCGGCGTTCACGGCGGGTACTCGCAGAAGGACGTCCAAGAGGTCGCCCGCTGCTTCACCGGCTGGACCGTCGAGGATCGGTTCCTTCATCATCAAGGTGCCTACCGATACGAGCCCGAGCTTCACGACGACGGCGAGAAACTAGTCCTCGGCACGACGATCCCCGCAGGCGGCGGCGCGCAAGATGGGGAGCGAGTGCTGGACATCCTCTCCTCCCATCCTTCCTGCGCGCGGTTTATCGGCGCCAAGTTGGTTCGGCACTTCCTTGGCGTGGCCGAGTCGCCGTGGACCGACCGTCTAGCCAAGATTTACACGGACACGAACGGTAGCATCCCGGCAATGCTTCGGCCCCTGCTGCTCTCTGACGAGGCATTGCACGGACCGGGAGTGGCGAAGCGGCCTTTCGACTTCGTGATATCCGCCCTTCGCGCCTTGGATGCGGATACCGACGGGGGCCCCGGCGTCCAGCGCGAGCTGCAGGCGATGGGGCAACCGCTGTTCGAATGGCCGATGCCCGACGGCTATCCGGACAAGACCTCGGCCTGGACGGGATCGCTCCTTGCGCGTTGGAACTTCGCCCTTCGGCTCTCCCAGGGCCGCCTCGACAACGCCTCCGTCGACCTGCCTCATCTCAAAGCTCGACTTCAAAAGGACGACCTGACCTCGCTGATTCTGCCGGGCCGCCCTGCGGGCGCGGTCCGTAAGGAGGCTGCCTCCCAGGATCCGGCGGGTATCGCGGCGCTGTGCCTTTGCGCACCGGAGTTTCAATGGCGATAGATCACGGCTGCGACGACTACCGGCGAACCACGCGTCGCTCGCTTCTAGTGGGCGCGGGTATCACCTCGGTCGCCTGGATGACTCGCTCGGCGCTCGCCCAAGTCGGGGTTCGGCCCGGGCGGCTGGAACCCGATGGCGACATCCTGATTAGCATATTCCTGCGCGGCGGCGCGGATGGTATGAGCATCGTCGTTCCCTACGGCGAGGACGCCTACCATCGCCAGCGCCCGAATATCGGCCTCGCCCGCCCGAACGATCATTCGGCAGCGGCGGCCGCGCGGTGCCTCGATTTGGACGGATTCTTCGGCCTCAATCCAGCGCTCTCGCCCTTGCTTCCGCTCTATCGAAACGGGCAACTCGGGATCGTCCATGCCGCCGGATCAGGAGATCAGACTCGCTCGCACTTCGAGGCGATGAACCTGATGGAGCGCGGTTTGAGCCAACCGGAGAGTTCTGTCGCCAGCGGATGGCTGGCGAGGCATTTGGGCTCGTCGCCCGCGAGAAGCAACTCGCCCTTGCGGGCGGTCGCCATTTCACCTACGATGCCCGATTCCTTGCGCGGCGCGACGGATGCATTGGCGATCGAGTCGCTCGACCGGTTCCGGCTCGATGTCGAGAACGAAGCACAGGCGATGCGATCCCTTCAGAGCTTGTACGAGGGCGGGAAGGACGCGATGGCCCAGGCGGGCCGAGAAACGCTCCAAGTCCTCGAGACCCTCAACCGCCTCGATCCCAAGAGCTACCGCCCCTCCAACGCCGCCGCTTATCCGGCGTCCGATCTAGGCCAGGGCCTTCGCCAGGTCGCCTTCTTGATCCGCGCAAACGTCGGCCTCGAGGTCGCCGCTCTAGACAAAGGCGGCTGGGACACCCACGTGGTGCAGGGGGCGACGAACGGCCTGCTCGCCGGCCAGCTTCAAGACCTAGGGGCCTGCCTGGCCGCCTTTGCCCAAGATTTGGGCACGGAGATGCGGCGCGTCAGCGTCGTCGTCCAGACCGAGTTTGGCCGCCGGCTTTACGAGAACACGAGCCTGGGCACCGATCATGGAAGGGCGAGCGTGATGCTGCTGCTCGGCGGCGGTTTCGCGGGCGGCAAAGTCCACGCGAAGTGGCCCGGGCTCGAGGACTCCCAGTTGGAGCCGCCTGGAGACTTGCGGGTGACTACGGACTATCGGGACGTGCTCGCCGAGGTGCTCACTAAGCGGGTTAAACACGCGAGTCTGGGGCAGGTGTTCCCAGGCTACGTGCCGGTGGCCTCTGGTTTTGTGAGTTGAACTTTCTAGTGTTCGCTTCTTCTGAATGCGTTCCCTGAGGAAAAGGAAGAGAGGCGCTTCCCTACGGTGCCACCCGCAGGCATGCATTACTGGCTCAGACCGGACTTCGTGGTCGCCCTCGCTAAAGTGAGTCCCTGAGCACAAAGACGTCCCTTCGCCATCTTTTCCGTGAACACTCCACAAGAGGATCGGCGAGGCCCCTTAAAGCTTTTCGCGCTTCAAGAACGCATAGGCGTTGTGATCGTGGATCGACTCGTGATTCTCTACCTCGATTTCGTAGGCTCCGACCATCGGATGCTTGTCGAAAGCCAGTGCGACCTCGCGCACCATGTCCTCCACGAAGCGTGGATTTTGATAGGCCAGCTCCGTCACGAACTTCTCGTCGGGCCGCTTCAGAACTGGATAGAGAGGCGCCGATCCCGCTAGCTCCACCATGTCGATGATCTCCTCAAGCCAGAGCAGGCCGTTCGGCTTGACTCGGACCGACACGTAGCCGCGCTGGTTATGGGCTCCGAAGCTGGAAATCTCCTTCGAACAGGGACAGAGCGTAGTCACGGGGACGGTCGCCAAAATCTCAAAGCAATCCCGCGAACCTGACCACGCGGAAAAACCGCAGGTGAAGCCCATCATGCCGACTTTTTTCGTCACCGGCGCCGCCTTCTCGCGGAAGTAGGTGAACAGGACTTCCAGATGCGCCGTCTCCGCGTTCAGCCTTTCTCGGAGCCGATCGAGAATGTTGGTGATCGTTTGGGGGCTGATGTCGTGGTTGTGCTCGCCGAGCACCTCCAAGAATCGGCTCATGTGGGTGCCCTTGAATTCCCTAGGCAAGTCGACTGTGAGCGAGAACTCGCCCGTCGTGTGCTGCATCTCTCCGCCTCGCTCGCGAATGTGCATGGGGTACTTCACCTTCCGAACGCCGACCTTGTCGATCGGGATATTGCGGAGGTCGGCAGAGCTTTGGATGTCGACCAGCTTGGTCGGTTCGTCGGAGAAAGCCATCGGCAGTGCGTCCTACGCTCTCAGGCCCTCTATGGTTGCTTCTGGAGGCACTTCTGAATCTAGCCGTCGTCTCGGACGACGCACCAACTCACCCCTGCAATTCGGGCAAACGCCGCCAAATGAGTCAGTGTAGTCAGCGCAGAAGGTGCATTCGAAGGAGACACGCGGGCTCCACTCGAATCCATGGGAAGCGCGGCCTGGCATCTTTCGCAATTCGGCTTCATCGCAAGCATGCCGGGAGCTTAGCCGACTACACAACGAGTGTCCCCGCGGCGACATCCATAAGTAAAGCCTGGATCGCCTCGACGCTCTTCTCACGCGACAAAAGACCGCCCGCCGCTATCGCCGCGTTTTTCGACATCGAGGTGAGCCTAGAGGGATTCGCTAGGAGAGTCCTAATAGACTCGGCTAATGCCGTCGAGTCCCCCTGAGTCACCGCCACACCGCAGTCTTGTTCCGCCAGCGCGAGGGCGACTTCACAAGTCGGGTCTACGATCGCGATCGTGGGCTTGCCCGCCGCCATGTACGCGTAGAACTTGCTAGGCACGCACGTCCCCTCCAACCCCTTCTCCATCGTCACGAGGCAGACGTCGGCGCGGGCCAGCATGGCCGCGTAAGCGTCGTCATCAAGGAAGTCCTTCAGTTCGATATTGGAAATTCCTTCCGCCCGAACTCTCTCTTCGACATGAGCTCTCTGCGCCCCTTTCCCAACGAGCAGAAAGTCGACATCGGGAAGGGCCCTAGCGGCGTCGAGAATGCCGTCGAAATCGTGGTAGCGCCCGAAGTTTCCGCTGTAGGCAACTTGGAACCGACTAGCCAGCGAAGTAGGCTTTACCCCTTTCGAGCCAAGTGACTCGACGTCGGCTCCGATCGGGATGAATGCGACCTTTGAATCCGGCAATCCATAGCCGGACTTCAAGCGACCTGCCATGCAGCGGCCAATCGCCAAAACCCGATCCGCCGATCGCAGAGCCTTGCCCTGGAACCGCCGCATCATTTTAACAAACAGGCTGGACGCCGGAAGGACTCCCAGACCCAACACGCGATCAGGCTCAAGGTCGTAGATGCAGTAGACGAAAGGGACCCTGCGAAAAGTCTTCAAGAGCCTGGCCGCAAGTGGCAAGAAGGGCGGAGCCGTCGTAACGAAGACCACGTCGGGCTTGCGTCGACGAAACAGCAGAAACAGGGTCACGCCGAGCACAAAGAGAAGGTTTCCTAGAGTCCGCAAAGCGGTTCCCTTTCGGTTCCAATTTGGCTCGTACACTCGGCGGATTCGGATGCCTTGCCAGCTTTCTTTTCGAGCCGGCTTTTCGCCCCCGACATAGCTCAGTCTCGCGCAAACCGCCTCCACCTTGACGCCCCGGGCCACGAGGCGAACTCCCAAATCCGTAACGACGTTCCCTGTCCCGGTCATCCGATCTGGATAAAAGAATTCGTTCAGGAGACAGACTCGAAGGGGTTCAGGCATGGCGTAAGCAGACCAATAATGGCGTAGAGATACTACTGAATCGGTGTGCGGGTTCTGAAGTCAAATACCGGGTTTCCTCTGAAAGAGGGCTTCCGGTATCCTTGCGAGGCTCGTACACTAAATCATCGTCGGAAGGAACCGCGAGGCATAACGGAACGGTTATGGTTTGCATCCGGCTTGGCGAGTCGCATTGACTGCGACGTAGTAATGGCGGCAGGAAACCTATGACGGCAGATAGATCGGTACAGCCGGAGCTTCAGCTCCGCGATTTCGTTCGCATCCTTAAGCGACGCAAGGGCATTATATGGGCTTGTCTCATTCTCTGTGTCGCTGCAGCAGTCGGATATGCCATGTTGGCGACGCCGACCTATAGGTCTACGGCGCGCATCTTGATCGAAGCTCGATCTCAACAAAACCAGACCATCGACCACGATCCAGTAACTGATTACACCACTGGCAACATGGCGCCGGACATTGAGAGCCAGATCGGCATTCTCCAAAGTCCCGTCTTGCTGAAGGAAGTCTTTGAACACGCCCAGGTCACGCTGCCCAGCCAAGACGAGCTCGATGCCAACGTCATCCAGGTTCGCCAGATGGGTTCGAGCAATATCGTCGACATCTCCGTCAGCCTCCCGTCGAAAGAGGACGCGGTCAAGGTCGCGAGCGAGATTCCCAAGTCGTACGGCGCCTATATGACCCAGATTCGCCAGGTGCAAGTCACCCGATTACTTGACAAAACCAAGGAAAAACTGGCTTCAGAACAAGCCGCGTTAAAGGCCGCGGAGCAGGCGATGAACAAGTTCGACCAAGAGGC
>JBBSFL010000210.1:0-5608 GCA_038238735.1 Fimbriimonadales bacterium
GGAGTAGTTTTTGGAACGAATTTACTTAGATCACGCGGCGACAACTCCTTTGGCTCCGGAAGCCCATGAAGCGATGGTGCCTTGGTTGACGTCCGAGTTCGGAAACCCCTCCTCGCTTCACGCGGAAGGCCGGCGGGCGAAAGACGCGATCGACGAGGCACGGGCGACCGTCAGCCGGGCCCTCGGATGCCTGTTCGCCGAAGTCGTATTCACTTCTTCCGGGACCGAGGCCGCGAATCTGGCGATCCTGGGGGCGGCGCTGGCAAACCCTGATCCATCGCGAAGCCGGATTTTGCTGGGAGCTGCGGAGCATCACTGCGTTTTGCATACGAAGCCGCTTTTGGAGCGACTAGGCTATCGGGTCGAGCTGATCCCGGTTGACCCGGAGGGACGCGTGACCGTAACGGCGGTCGAGGCTTTGGTGGGCGATGACGTTTTCATTGTTAGCGTGATGCATGCGAACAACGAACTTGGGACGATCAATCCTGTCCATCACATTTCCGGTCTGGCGCACGCTCTAGGGGCTCTGGTGCATTGCGATGCCGTTCAGACCTTCCTGGTGCCGGACTTGGGTGGCTTGGTGGAGGCGACTAGGGCGGATTTAATTTCGATTTCCGGTCACAAAGTGAACGGCCCTAAAGGCGTTGGCGCCCTCTATCAGAGAGCCGGTGTGAAACTGAAACCGCTCACCCTCGGCGGTGGCCAGGAGCGCGAGATGCGGGCGGGGACGGAGAACGTCGCGGCGATCGTGGGTTTCGGCGCAGCGGTTGCGTGGCGAGCATCTCTTTCGGTGCGGGGGACTGATGTGAATCCTCGCGACATTTTCTTGTCGCGACTCGTGGAGGCCGAGTTCATCCAGACCGCATCCAGCCTCGAAAACTTGCTTAGTGGGCACGCCCACGTTCGTCTGCCCGGGGTCGACGCAGAGACGATGCTGATCCGGCTCGACCGAATGGGGGTCGGCGCGAGTAGCGGTGCCGCTTGCTCGTCAGGGTCGCTGGAGCCAAGCCATGTGCTGCTGGCTTGCAGCTACTCGATGCGGGAGGCGAAAGAGGGATTGCGATTTACTTTTGGGCTGGATTCAACGGTAGAGCAGGCCGAAGAGGCGGCGCGGCGGGTGATTGCGGCGGCGGAGATGATCATAGCGGCGCGTCGATAAGGGGATCCCGTAAGGCCTCCCGGCCTCACGAACCCGTTTTGGTTGCATGGTGTTGACGCCCGCGTCTTGCCCTTAAAAATTAAGGTTGACAAATTTCCGGTCCAAATACATAGAAGTAACTCTCGACTGTAGCGACAACTCCGACCGCGTAGACGCGACTCCAGCCCCACATGACTGAATGCAAGCCAGGAAAACCCCTCAGAAACAAGCATGAAACAGTCAGCATTAGGCCCGGAAACGTCAGAAACAAGCGACAAACGGGCCGATTCCGCCAAGTTGCAGGTTCAAACTCGCCAGAAAACCAGAATTTACGTGCAGGCCTCAGAATTTCAGAAATAAGGCCGTGGTCAAGCAAATCACCTTCGGTGGCGCCGCTCGGCGCGCGGGTAACTTGAACCTATGAACTTGCCGATCGAGGAGCTGACGCCGCGCCAAATCGTGGCCGAGCTGGATCGGTACATCGTCGGCCAAAACGCCGCGAAGAAGGCGGTTGCGGTGGCCCTCCGGAATCGATTCCGGAGGCAGCAGCTTCCTCAGGCGGAGCGGGACGATATCCTGCCGAAGAACATCCTCATGATCGGACCCACCGGAGTGGGGAAGACGGAGATCGCGCGGCGGCTCGCGCAGCTCGCCCAAGCGCCTTTCTTGAAGGTCGAGGCAACGAAGTTCACAGAGGTCGGCTACGTGGGTCGCGACGTGGAGTCCATGATCCGCGACCTGGCCGCGGTGGCGGTTCGCCTTGTCGAGCGCGAGAAGATGGAGGCGGTGCGCCCCGACGCGATGGATCGGGTGTTCGACCGACTGGTCGATTTGATGGAAGAAGACCGGCCGCGCAAGCCGCGACGAGTCTCGGGTCCGCTGCACGACAACGCGATCGTGGCCAAGGCGCTGGAAATCTTCGGGCAGAAGGTGGAGGACGGTTACCCCGAGGAACCGGAGATCGAATCAGAGCCGGAGGAGAGCGAGAAAACCCGGCGCGCCCGAAAGCGAAAGCTACGTCGCGACTTGGAGAGTGGAAAGCTCGACAGCCGCGTCGTGGATATCGAGATCGAGGAAGCCCAGAACCCGTTCGTGCAGGTCTTCACCCCGCAGGGCATGGAGGAGATGGGGCTGGATTCTGCCCAGATGGGCTCCCCCTTCGGTTCGCGTCGTTCAACCCGACGAGCCACGATCGCCGAAGCCAAGGACGTTCTCTTCAGCGAAGAGGCGCGGAAAATGATCGACAAGACGGGAATGCAGCGCGAAGCGGTCAACCGCGCAGAGCAGACCGGGATCATCTTCCTCGACGAGCTGGACAAGGTGGCGGGAAAGGACGGCGGCTCGGGTCCGGATGTGAGTAGGGAAGGAGTTCAGCGCGACCTCCTGCCGATCATCGAGGGCTCGACGGTGGCCACGAAATTTGGCCCGGTCAAAACCGACCACATCCTCTTCATCGCCGCTGGAGCGTTCCATACCGCGAAGCCGAGCGACCTGATCCCGGAACTTCAAGGTCGGCTTCCGATCAGAGTTGAGCTGGAGAATCTGACCGAGAACGACTTCCGACGCATCTTGCGCGAGCCTAAGAACGCCCTGACGCGACAGTATCAGATTTTGCTGAAAACCGAAGGCGTGAACCTCACTTTCAGCGAGGATGCCATGGACGAGGTCGCGAAGATCGCGGCGGAAGTTAACGCGAAAACGGAGAACATTGGCGCGAGGCGCTTACACACGGTTATGGAAAAGCTGCTGGAAGAGGTTCTCTTCGAAGCTCCGGAGGTCGAGAACAAGCAGCTTCACGTGACGGCGGAGGAAGTGCGGGCTCGGCTGGCTAGCTTGGCGGCGAACGTCGATCTGAGCCGATACATTTTGTAGCTGCTAGGTGCTTGTTGGATGTTGGTTGTTGGCGTTGGAACCGGTTTCTCGTGCCTACAGCGTTTCGATCAGGTCCTTCACGGCGGCCCGCTCCTTGATGCGCTCGTTCAGGATGCCGCCGTTTGATGGAGGATATGCCTAAGCCGCAACGCCGCAAGGCTAAATCGCCGCACGGTCTTGGATTTGTGATACTCTGACGCCAAGAACGTTCCACGGAGGGAATGACTTATGACGAAAACCACCGCATGGATGGCGGGGTTGATGGTTGTTGCTGTGTCGGCTTCTCAGCCGCCGGTCGCCTCGCCCAACCTTTTTTCTGCCGACGAACGCGCGGCGCTTGTCGACTTCTGGTCCGCGCCGAACCGCTACCAGGTCTCGATCCCCGACGATGTGGCCCAAAAGGGCTTATGGCAGGTTCGGCTGACCGTTCCTGGTTCGAAGTGGCTTTGGGACTACAACCGTAAGCGCAACCTCATCGCCCCACCGGGCCAGGTGCCGAAACCGGAGAACGCGCAGCAGGTCGAATGGGAGAAGTGGGTGGTCGCCCGACTTGCCCGCGACCGCTGGGAGGCATGGCAATTGGCTCGCGCTCAGAACCAGAAGGTTCTGAACGCTTTAGTGCCGGGTCCGGATAAGACCATTCCCTCGGACGAGCCGGCGCGGCCGGGGCCGATGCCGCAGGACCTGGCTGACCTGGTTGGGGACGTGCCGAAGCTGGCGGAAGCGGTTGTGCCGATGCAGCACACCGTCGCGTTCGACGATGTGACTTTGAAGTATCGCGACAACGTGCGAGTCAGCAGCCCGCGATATCCATACTACAGGTTCGAGAAGGGCGTGAACTCGGAGGGCGTTCCGATGATCAAGATGCCGCCCGCGCAACTCGACAAGCTCTTCGAAGCCGCAAACATGACCGACCGCGAATGCCGAGTAATGCGGGCAGTCAGCGAGTTAGAGGGGGGATTCGACTCGGTCAACACCTACGACACCGGCTTTGTCTCTGTAGGATTTATACAATTTGCATCCTTGAAAGATGGAGCAAACTCATTCGGCACTTTGCTGAAAGCGTATAAGGCGGACGATCCGGACCACTTCGCCGCGGACTTCCATCGGTTCGGGATCGACGTGACCGATGCGGGTGCGCTGGAGGTCGTCGATCCGGCTACGGGCGCGGAGCTGACGGCGGGAGTTGCGGCGATGAAGGCAATCGAGGATCCGCGGCTGATCGCAATCTTTCAACGCGCGGGACTCAAGAGCCAGTTCTTCGTGGCGGCGCAAATACGGGCGGCGAAGAGCATGTATTGGCCCGAAAGCGACTCGGTGAAGGTCACGCTGGCCGACGGGACGACGCTGTCCGGACGAATCAGCGACTTCATCAAGTCAGAGGCGGGGTTGGCGACGGTGATGGATCGCAAGGTGAATACGAGCCGCTTGGATGTACTCGTGACCGCACTCTCCCAGCTTTCGAGCCAGTTCCATCCTCGGTCGCTGTCGGATTTCGCCCCTTACGAGCGGCAAATCGTGCAGAAAATCAAGTATCGACGGGACTTCTTGGCGGACGAGGACTTGTCGCAGCCGCTGGCGGGTCCGGGCAGAGTGGTGCCGCCGGTGGCATCTCGAGGCGGTGGCAGGCGGCGTTCCGGAGGCTAGCCGAAGCCGCGAGACTTGTTCCAGTCGTCGACCTCCGCCAGCGCCTCGTTCCAGCGGCCCGAGACTACAGATGCGCAAACCTTGATCGCTGCCTTGACGGCCGCGTCGATCATCTCGCGCTCCTCGGGCCGAAAGCCGCTGAGGACGTGGTCGATGGTCGAGTCGGCGCTCTTTCCGATGCCGATCTTTAGGCGCGGATAATCTTGAGTGCGCAGGTATTGCACCAGCGACTTGTGCCCATTATGCCCGCCGGGCGCCCCGTTATCGCGCAGACGCAACTTGCCGACGGGCAGGTCGAGGTCGTCGGCGATCACTAAGACGTGCGACGGCAGCAGTTCGTTTTCGCGGGCCAGGGGCGCTGCGGACTGGCCGCTGAGATTCATGAAAGTCATCGGCTTGGCAAGGAGCACGGGTGTGTCCTGAATCGTGCCAGCCCCAATGAGTGCACGATGCTTGCCGCGGTTAACCTTGATCCGATTCGTCTCGGCGAGGGCGTCGATGACCTCGAACCCCACGTTGTGCCGGGTGCCCCGATACTCCCCGCCGGGGTTGCCCAGGCCGACTACAAGCCACTGAGGGCGAAGTCCAGGGGGAGGCTTTTTCCAAAACATCGACTTAACGGGCGCTGCCCGCGACCGGCGGAACGGAGTTCAATGGCTTCGCGCCCGCGTTCGGGTCCAAACCGTTTCCGAGGGCGACCAACAAGATAACTCCGAGCGCGACCCGGTAAAGAACGAACGGCCCGATGCCCCGCTTTTGGAGGAACCGAATGAGAAAGGCGATGGAAGCGTAGCCGACGACGAAGGAGACAATCGTGGCGACAAGCGTGGGCATGAGGCCGGCGGTGAACAGGGCGTGCCGTTCCTTGAACGCTTCGTACAGTCCCGCCGCGGCGACGCTCGGTACGGAAAGGAGGAACGAGAAGCGGGCGGCGGCTTCTCGGTCGAAGCC
>JBBSFL010000211.1:0-5554 GCA_038238735.1 Fimbriimonadales bacterium
GCTGGTGGATTGCCGAACCGAGATGGTGCGCGAGGGCCTCGTGGCGCTGCAGTGCGGCGCGTTCCACATCTCCAGCGCGGGAAAGACTTACTTCAACACGACGCCGATCGGACGAGCCGTGACCGGGACGATGCTGGTCCGCGCGATGGCAGAGGACGGCGTCTCGGTCTGGGGAGACGGAAGCACGTACAAAGGCAACGATATCGAGCGGTTCTATCGCTACGGCCTCTTGGCCAATCCCGATTTGCGCATCTACAAGCCTTGGCTAGATAAGCATTTCGTGGACGAGCTTGGAGGCCGCAAGGAGATGAGCGAGTGGCTCCTCGCTCGAAACCTGCCGTACCGCGACTCGGTGGAGAAGGCCTATTCGACCGACGCGAACATCTGGGGCGCGACGCACGAGGCGAAGGACCTTGAGATGTTAAGCCGGGGCATGCGCATCGTCGAGCCCATCATGTGTGCGAAGTATTGGGACACTTCGGTGACGATCGAGGCGGAAGAAGTTCGGATCGGCTTTCGTGACGGTTGGCCGGCTTCCATTAACGGGGAGGAGTTCGCCGACCAGGTCGGTCTAGTTTACAAGGCGAACGAGATCGGAGGGCGTCACGGACTTGGCTGTAGCGACCAGATCGAGAACCGGGTTATCGAAGCGAAGAGCCGCGGAATCTACGAGGCGCCGGGAATGGCCCTTCTGTTCGCGGCTTACGAGCGTTTGGTGAATGCAATTCACAACGAGGGGACGATCGAGAATTACCGGGCCGAAGGTCGGCGGCTGGGGCGGCTCCTGTACGAGGGCCGCTGGTTCGATCCTCAGGCATTGATGCTGCGCGATTCAATTCAGCGCTGGGTGGGGCGCCTGGTGACCGGCGAGGTGACCTTCGAGCTTCGGCGCGGGGACGACTATTCGATCCTAGACACAAGCGGGCCCGGGCTCGCTTACCATCCGGAGAAGCTTTCGATGGAGTCGGGCGAAAGCGAGTTCGGACCAGAAGACCGTATCGGGCAGCTCTCGATGCGGAATCTGGACATTCAGGAGACTCGCGCAAAACTGCTGACTTATTCGGAGCAGCACGCGCTCGGCCCGGGCGGCATTCCCTCATTGGGGATGGGCGACGACGAGTCGTTCTGAGTACGCCCTACGACTTGAGTCTGGGATCCGGGATCCTTCGTTCCTCAGGACGACGTTACAAGTTCGCGGCACGCGGAGGCGACAATATAGTTTCCAACATGTAAGTTGTCATCCTGAGCCTGCGAAGGATCTCCGGTCTTTGATGCGCGTTCGGCACGATCCCCAGGGAGGGCTCTACAGTTGCGGTGGCGGGACTTTGCCACCACCTCCGAAGCCGCTCCGCATGCCTTGGCGAAGGGCGTCGAGGCGTTGCTGGACTTGCTCTCGGATGTCGCGCGGTAGTTGGTCAAACGCGACGAAACTGCCGTTTCCGATTGCCGTGTCCTTGAGCGACCGCTGAATTCCGTAGTTTTGCCCGAGCACAACTTGCAGATTATAAATAGTTTGCGACGCTTGCCGGAAGGAACTCGGAATGCTCGGCGGAGCGCCCAAGTTGGACACAGTCTCAGGATGCTCCGATTGGTATTTTGAGAAGGCAAGCTGGTCGGCGCTCATTTCGCGAATCGTTCCGTCGGCTTCTGTGCCTTGCAGAGTCGGCTGGTTGGAAGAACTCATGCGGACGAATCCGTCGTTCGGCAGGCCGTTAGGGAGCACGAAGGTTCGCTCGTTTGAGACGCTTTCGCCCCCAATCATGAACCGCATTCCGCGGGTTCCGTTTCCGCCGGACATCGAGGTTGGCCCGTCGGGCGACTGATAGACCTGGTCGGCGAGGATCGCCACCTGATCCGGTGAGAGCGAATTAATGGGTAGGGGACGGCCAGCCAACAGCGCTTGGCGTTGAGTTGGGGAGAGCTGTCCATAGAACCGCATGATGGCCCACTCGCCGCCATAAGTCAGCGGGGTAAGCATCTCGTCGCTGAGGGCGGTCGCGACCGCGTGCGCGTAAGCCAGGTCAAAATCGCTGCTCGCGATCGACTTTGGCTGAGTCGCGGCATACGCCGAGACATCTTCTAAGGAGAGTGCCTGTTTGGTCGTCATGGTGTGCAGCAGGTTGGTGAGACCAAGACGGCTCACCCGCTTGTCACGCGCTGAGAACGCTCTGCGCGGCTGCACCGTCATCCACTTTCCGTCCTCCGCGTACTGGAGATCGGAGACTCTTGCGGTGAAGGCTTTTAGAGCGGAAGGCGTGCGGTCTCCGCCCGCCATGAACCGAGCTACCGGGACCACCAAGCCATCAGGCAGGTAGGCGCACAAGTTTTGGTCCCCAGCGATCGCTCGCATGCCTTCGAAGGTCGAAAAAGAGAGCGGTTCGACCTTGTCGGGACTCAGAAGAGCCTTTCTCAAATCCGGCGAGAGGGGAATTTGGGGCGTCTTGGGACTGTCAGGACTAATGACAAAGGACGCTGAGGAAGGCTTCGCTCCTCCGGTGTCCATCGAGAACGCCATGATCCGCTTCATTCCGCCATCGGCCCCGGCCGATTGAACCATAGCCTTGTCGAACTCCACGGTCAAAGGAGAAAGTGAGATCGGCTTTTCTCCGACGGACGGAGCACCATTCGCCGGGAGAGGGGGGCTAGGCTTCAGGCCGAAGCTGCCCGAGCAAATCGTCTCCCCTTTGCTGTCGGCGATCGCGACACGGGCCATGCCTGATCCCCCAAGGGGGCCGCCGTCGTTCATCACGAGGATCACGACCGCCATGTCGTTCGGGTTACCCGTGCCCATTCTCCCGTCCGAGAAACCGCCGATCACGATCTTGGTTTCGCCGTTGTTGGCAGGTGGTGGGGTTGCTGCGGCAATCAGCTGTTGCTCGCGCACGAACGTGCGCGCGGCGTCGAAGGCACCATTTGGCATCGGAAGCTGCATGCGAGTTGACCTACTGGAGAAAACAACCCGCCTGCCGGAAGCCATGTTGGCCAGCTCAGAGTCACTCATCGCAGCGAGCATTCGAATAACGGCCCGGCTCCCGGGTGACTTTGTTTGAGCAGACTCGAACCGCCGAACCGCGTCGCCTTTGGAGCCACCGCCGTTCATCATCGCTTCCATCGCCTTCGCGTTGTCTTCCACGATTTGCTTCGCCTGCTCCGGAGTCATGGTGCCCTGCGCCCTTACCTGTGCCATCAATTCATTGAGCTGGGTTCGGAGGCTGACTGCGGCCGCCCCAAACTCCGCCTTTCTATCCGCCAGAACCAAGTTCGAGTCTCGGCTCAGAATGTAGTTCTCGCCAGACTTCGTCCATTGGGCGTGAAGCACGGCGGCGACGCGGGCCATCACGTCGTCGGAAGCGGCGTCCTTGCACGAGAGCAGCACCACGTCGTCGCGGACATTGGCGGCGGCTTGGAGATGGAGATTGGTCTTCTTTGCCAGATCGTCTAGAAGACGCCCAATGGGCTGAGTGGTCGAGACGGTGACGGTCTGCGCGAACGAGAATGTGGCGGCGAGTGCGAGCAGTAATAATGCAGTAACTCTCATGTGTTTGAACCTGCACCAGCATACGACAAATGTCGCATCCCCAGTTCCGGCTAGAATCTCAATATGCGGCTAATTTCCGATCGCCGCGAACGGCTCGATATTTTCTTGGCCCGAATGCTTCCTGAGCACAGCCGGACCAAGCTATCTAAACTCATTGGCACCGGCGTTGTCCTCGTCGAGGGCGAGGCGGCGAAGCCGTCGTTGATGCTCGAAATCGGGCTTCCCATCGACTTGGACGAGATAGCCGAGAATTCACCCCACGACCTGACTCCCGCCGAGATCACGCTCGATATTGTCTATGAGGACGACATCATGCTCGTGGTGAACAAGCCGCGAGGTCTCGCGACCCATCCCGCCGTTTCGCTTCACGAGCCCTCATTGGTCAACGCCTTGCTAGCGCGTTCTCATAGTTTGAGTGAGGTGGGCGAGGAGTTCCGTCCGGGCATCGTTCATCGCCTGGATAAAGAAACGACAGGCTTGTTGATGGTTGCGAAGACGGACGCGGCGCACGTGGCCCTGGCCCGGCAGATCGAGTTGAAGACAGCAGAGCGACGCTACTTCGCCAATGTGGGCGGAGATGTGGAGCGCGAGCAATTCGTGATCGACGCGCCGATTGGCAGAGATCGGACGAATCGGCAGCGAATGGCGGTCGACCCCAAGGGAAAGCGAGCCGTCACTCATGTCCACCGAATTGCGCGGCACGATCAGGGAACGCTGGTCGGGGTGCGTCTCGAAACGGGTCGCACTCATCAGATTCGGGTGCATCTACGGGCAGTAGGTAATCCCGTTGTGGGGGATGCCCTTTACGCGCCAAAGAAGCTGGCGAGCGGCGTCTTGCAGCTTCACGCCGCCTATCTAGCGGTCGATCACCCGGTAACCGGCGAGCGTTTGCAGGTCTATGTCGCGCCGCCAGAGGATTTTGCTGCTTCGGAGTTGGCTCTGCGGGAACACATCGAGAAGGTTTGACCTCTGTTGGTTAGAATAGGTCCATGGCAGGCACACGAATTTCCCTTCCGAACGGCGACGCGGCAACCTATGCTTATCTTGCGCCTTCTGCGTCAGGATCCGGCGTTGGGGTGGTCGTGCTTCAGGAGTATTGGGGCTTGGTGCCCCACATCGAGGACATCTGCGACCGATTCTCGGCTGAGGGCTTCACGGCCATGGCGCCCGATCTGTTTCAGGGCGATACGACGACCGACCCAGACGACGCGACGACGATGATGCAGGCTTTGAACATCGGCACTACCGAGGCGATCTTGCGGAATGCGATCCTTTCGATGCTCACTAACCCCGCAGTTACTTCGGAACGCGTTGGGATCGTCGGGTTCTGCATGGGCGGGCAGCTTGCACTGCTAGCGGCCACGATCAATCCCGCGATTGGTGCCTGCGTTGATTACTACGGGATCCATCCGAACGTGCGGCCCGTTCTTCGGGATTTGCAGTGTCCGTTGCTCGGCTTCTTCGCCGAAAGGGACCACATGACGCCCCCCACGGCGGTTGCCGCGCTCGATGCTGAGTTGGCCCTGCTCCGCAAGGATTTCGATCTGACGATTTATCCTGGGGTCGACCACGCGTTCTTCAACGACACTCGGCCAGAGGTTTACAACGCTGAGGCGGCCCAGGATTCGTGGGATCGCATGCTGGCGTTCTTTCGGAAGAACTTGGGTTAGGGCGAGTAAAGGGGCCGACTAAAGTAGGCTCGGCCTGGATGCTGGCTTATGCTGGCTCCTTTGGGTCCAAACCAGAAAGGGCCGGAGGCGATTGCCTCCGGCCCTTCTGATTTCCGCTTAGACGCCTGATCCGCCTTCAGGCGTTTCGGGCTCGTCGTCTTCTACCGTGATGCGCTTCTTCGACTTCACCGGTGCTTCGACGCCGGTAGCGGGCAGGGATTTCTCGTGCTCCGCTTGGGCGTGGGCCATCTCGGTTACCTTCATCATCTCGCTGGAGAGCGAACCCTTCTTGGAGATGTAGACGGCGATGGCGAGAGCGGCGACCGCTATGACGGTGATCACCGTA
>JBBSFL010000212.1:0-5517 GCA_038238735.1 Fimbriimonadales bacterium
GCCATGATCGATGTGCGCGATGATGCAGAAGTTGCGGATATGCGCCTGGTCCATAGTGAGCGGCCTGCGCGAGGTCAAGAGAGGCGCGAGGGAAGCATCAGTTTACCAGTGCCCGCGGCTATCGCCCGGTCGCAAGGACCTTGTCGGCAGCCGCCCGCACTTGGTCCAATGCTAACTCGCGGTTTCCGTCTCGGTCCAGCACTCTGGTGACAGGCAAGGTCTTGTTGAATCCACCCGTCGCCGAGTCGAGATCGGCGGCGATGTCGAGCATCGTCAGGCCGTCCATCAGCACATCTTCTAGCGAGCGATCCTGAAACGCACCCTTCTCGCGGGCGAGATATTCAAACACCCCGCGAATCCGTTCGGAACCGGAGCCCGCGCAGGCGTAGCTTCCGTTCTGGAACCGAGCTCCCGCTCCGTCGAAAAAGTAAACGCCGAACTCCTCGTTGCGCTTGTCATAGACGCTCACGATGGGCAGAAAGACCCCGATGCCCTGCATCGCCATGGGCGCATTGCCGGCCAGCGAACGGGAAATCTCCGCGAGTTTCCCTTCCAGGGACATCTCGTGGAGCGCTTGGCGGCGGAAGTATTTGAACGAGTGCTTCAGAAACCGGCAAACCTCGATCGAGCGCGCGAAGGCTCCCGAGATCGCGACGACGGTCGAGTCGTCGAGCGGAAGAATCTTCTCCGCCTGGTCGTACATGATCAGGTTTCCCGCCGTTGCCCGCCGATCGGCCAGATTGAGGACGCCGCCCTTGAACTTCAGGGCGAGTACCGTTGTGCCGTGAACTTCCGAGAAACCGCCAGCATTCGGCCCGCTCGACTGCGGCGCGCTCGTGCCGACGAGAGCTCCGAAAGACTTGGATTGTGGCGAGATCATTCGCCCGATCGCTGGCGATACTTCTTCGCCTGGTCCGGGTCGACCTTCTTCATCCGGCGCAGCAGCTCGTTTCCGCCTTCGGGCTTCTTGATGCTGGGACCCTTGGGTCCGCCCTCGTCTCCTGTTTTCCGATCCGGCTCGCGGGTCAGGGGTCTTGTCAGTCGATCTCCGTCGCTCATGATTGTTCTCCGATGGCTGCTACGAAGGATTCTACGTCGGTTAGGTCCTCCAGATGCGGCGGATATTCGCGATCGGGCGGCAATTCAAGTTCAAGCACCTCATCGCCGGCATCGAACGTGACCGACCGCCAGCAAGCGGTCTGAATGCGGTCGGAAAATTTGGATACCGCGATACCTCGAGCGAAGGCGCGGGTTGGCTCCAGATGCCGATGTAAGCGGCTTTCCAAGTCGGATGCTGTGATAGCGGTTCGTTCGCGAACAGAGCCAATCTCGACGAGCGCGTGATACAGGCCCTCCGAAGGATCGATGTTGGAGTACTCCAAATCGTAAGATGGAAGGCTCGGGTCGTCCCACGCGAGGCTCTCCTCCTCCAGGAAGGACTCGATCATCGAACGCTTCGCGGCCCAGTCGACTTGATCCTTGATCTCGCCCGGACCGCCCAGCCTAAGCTCCTCGCTCAAGCCCCTGCATCTGTCGACCAATTGCTCCATCTCAGGGTCGAGGCCGAGCGTCGCGCGTGCGGCGGATAGGTAGCTGTCCAAGATCTCGTAAGCGGTCGTCCAGCTTCGGCCCTCGAGTTCGATCTTAAACTCAAATGCCTGGTCCCGGCTGATCTCTTGGAAGGTTCGAATGGGATCCTTCAGCTTCCATCTGGGCGGCTCGCCGTCCAACGCCAGGAGAAGGGCGAGCTTCACAAGCCCCACCTTCAGCACAGTGCTCGTTGTGATCATATTCGCGTCTCCTGCGATCACATGGAGCCGTGTCCACTTCAACGGATCCGCGTGGGGTTCGTCTCGCGTGTTGAAGAGGGGTCGCCGGAACAGGGTGTCGACAGTCGCAAGCTCGGAGAAGAAGTCTGCCCGCTGGCTAATCTGGAACGGACATTTGGCCCCGGTTTCCGCGCCGACTTTCCCCGCGCCCGTCAAAATCTGTCGAACGACCAGCATAGGGGCGATGGCGGCATAGAGAGCTTCAAACCCCATCGTTCGCGGCACGAGGTAGTTTTCATGGGTGCCGTAGGACGCTCCGTGGAAGTCCGTGTTGTTCTTATAAACTCGCACGTCTAGGTTCTGCTGCTGCGAATAGGCGGTTGCGGCTCGCAGCACGGCTAGTTCGCCCGCCTTGTCGGCAAGCGCCAGTTCTCTCAACGAAAGGCATTCGGGAGTGCTGTACTCGGGATGGCCGTGATCGTTGTAAAGCCGCGCGCCGTTCGGCAGAATTCGATCCGATCGAATTTCCGCATCCGGGCCACGAGAGCGGCCCACGTCGAATTTCGCGTCTTCGGGGTCGAAGGTCAGGCGGGACTGCTTAAATCCGCGCAGATCGCTGCGTGGGGACTCGTAGCGGTAATCCCAAACGGAAAGGCACTCGCCCGGATAGCTCCGAATGAGTGTCGTTGCATCATCGATTTGATCGGCCGCGCCGCGGCCCGAGACGAGGAGTCCATACTCCGTCTCGAGCCCAGCTAGGATTCGCCGCATTAGCGGCGGAAGACGATGAACGTTCCGCTGGTCGGGAAGTCGGCCGGAACCGTGCCCGTACCGTCCACGAGAGTGAAGCTCCCCGACCGAACCGATTTCGGATCGCTTGTCGGGTTGCCGCTGCCATTCTTCAGGCCCGACACCGTACCATCGATTTCGTTGGCTGTGCTTCCGGGGCTAACCTGGTCGATCGGATAGGCCGCGAGTGTGCCGGCGTTCAGATCGATCAGTCCGAAGTACATTCCAGTGATCGTGTTGCCGGAGCGCTTGATCAGCAGGATGGTTTGGAAGTTGTCGTCCTGACTGGATGGAAGGCTGATGGCGGCAAAGTTGCCAAGGTTTGAGACGACGGCATTGACGTCGCGCCAAATCCCCTGGAGGGCCGTAATCCGAAGGGCTGTGCCAGGATCGGGATCGCGCGGATCAGGCTGGACCAGAGTAAACGTACCGGGAAAGTTAAGTTGCCCTTGGCGGACCGGACTCTGGAAAGTTCCTTCGACGTAGCCGATGGGCGTCAGCACATCGAACTCGCCAGGACTTCCTACGACGGTGTTTGCCACGCTCACCGCGTAGTTGTCGCCTGTGAAATACACCTTCGAAGCGGGCAAACCGCTTCCGGGAAGCTGAGGTTCCGTTCCGTTCAACCCGCTGAGATCGAACATAAGGTAGTCAGCGAGGTAACTGTTGACCGTTCCACCCGTCGAGGGAGAAGTGTTGTTTGCAAGGAAGATGCTTTCATCGAAGGTTACAGTGCCACCAGCGATCGTAAACATCGTATCGTCCAATCGCACCGCAACATTTGAGAGGCGTCCCGGGAATACATTGATGTGGGCCGGGAAAGAGGAAGATACAAGCGCCGAGCCCCCACTGCCGCTATAGGTTGTCCCGCCTTGGATTTTGAGGGCATCGATCTCCAGGAGATAGTTTTCGAACAGCAACGAGTTCGTAACGCCCGGAACGTTCAGATTCTGCGTATTGATCGTGTATCCGTTAAGCTGCAGATCCTTCTCGGGGCTGACCACCGATTCGTAAATCGTTCCGGTCGCGGAATCGGTGAGCTGCACATGATTGATGACCGCAGTTGGATCGCCCGCAGCGCGGCCAGCTCCTGTTAGGTACTCAAAAACAACGGTTCCAGGTCCGTTTCCAAGGTTGACGACCGGGCCGGTACTGCCCGATGAACCTGACGACCCACCGTTCGACGACGACCCACCACCGCCACCACTACCACCACAACCGATGACGACGATGGCCGATGCGGCAAAAGCCCATGCCCACTTCTTCAAAATCGAATTCACCTCAAACAGAGCCGATCCGCTCCCTGGCTCGCTGCGGAACAGTATAGCAAGTTTCGCAGCTTTTGTATTGACGCCGTAACAACCTCGAATCGTTGTTGAAGTGGGAGCTATTTTCTTCAAGCCTTGTATTCGTTTCCACCTACAAGCAATCCGACCTACCCCTTCAGGGCCCCTGCCAGCATCGTTTCATGGATGCGATCGCGGAATAGCCAGTAGACCACAAGGACTGGCAGCATCACGATCACCAAGCCAGCGAACAGGGCACCCCAGTCGCTTTGATAGTGCTGAACCATGACGAGGTTGGCGATTCCTAGAGGCAGGGTTCGATTTTGCTCGCTTGGCAGGAGGACCAGGGCGAGCCCGTATTCGTTCCAAAGGCCAATGGCGTTGAAGATCCCCACGACGATGAGGCCCGGGCGTGCCAAGGGAAGCATGACCTTCCAAAAGGTCGACCCATGCCCGCACCCATCGATCATCGCGGCTTCCCCGAGTTCGGATGGCAGCGTTTGAAAGAAGCCTGTCATGACGAAAACGGTGAAGGACAGAGAATATGCGATGTAGACAAGAACGATTCCGGTCTTCGAGTCCAGAACGTGCAGATCGCGAAGCAGGAAAAAGAGGGGCACGATCACGAGGAACTGCGGAAACATCATTCCACCGAGAAACGCCCCGAAGAGCGTCTTCGAACCGCGGAATGGGTAACGGGCAAATACGTAAGCTGCCATCGATCCGACCGGCAGGAGAATAACGAGCGTCGAGATGGTGATGGCAAGGCTGTTCAGGAAGAAGCGGCCGATCCCGGCCTCCTCCCAAGCGTGAGCGAAGTTGATCCATTGAGGCTTGGCAGGCAAAGCCCACGGCGACCGAAATATTTCGTCGCCGGTCTTCAGCGAAGTTAGAAGGACCCAAAGCAAAGGCACGACGACGGTGAGCCCGAATAGGGTCAGCCCAACCGTGATCGACACTTTGCGCAAGGTGTTCATCGCCTAAGGGGACTATCGTTCCCCCATCCCTCGCGACCGGGGCTCGCGAGGGATCTGAGGCCCCGGATGGAGGGCGACGCGATTTCCCCGACCCATTTGCTCCATCAATTTCATCAAGATCACACCCCCGACGTCACCCGATCATCCTTTTTCATAAAGAGGGTCCTTCACTCCCGCGATCGTCAGATGCCCAGTCGGTTCCAGCTCGAGCACCCGGATCTCATTCCAACCTTCCTTCAGCCAAACGCCCGGCAAGTACAGGCTCTGCTGCGCCCCAATGTGCCAGAACCGCCCGAGATTGTGGCCGTTGACCCAAACCGCGCCCTTGCCCCATCCGCGCATGTCGAGGAACGTGTCCCCGCGCTCCGCGACGACGAACGATCCGGTGAACCAGCCGGGACCAGGCGCGTCGTGACGCGACGCGAGACCTGCCTGGGGGTCCATTCCAACCCGGTCGGTATCGACACCCCGCATCGACCAATTCTTCAAGACCGTCCCGCCGATCGAGGCTGAGGTAAATCCCTTCTTCTCGCCCAGCAACGCACGCGAAAAGTTGATCCGGCCGTTGTTCTCGACGAGGATTTCCAGCGACGCCCCCGCCTTCGCCTCGATGTTCAGGGTGTCCTGCTGGTATCGCCGGTCCAAGGTTCCAATAACCTTGCCGTCCAGCATCACCACCGCATAATCCTGGACTCC
>JBBSFL010000213.1:0-5502 GCA_038238735.1 Fimbriimonadales bacterium
GAGTGTCCCGATTTCTCGGCACACATTTCTCGCACGATCACTGCACAAGTCCATCGGTCTACGGACCTTCACTCCAATCGACCGGTACCCGAAAGACTGCCATACTCAAACCGAGTCGGCCGGGTGGCGGCTCCGGTGCAAGCCGGAGAGGAAAGTCCGGACTTCATAGGGCACGGCGCCCGGCGCAAGCCGGGGCAGGGCGACCTGACGGAAAGTGCCACAGAAACATACCGCTAACGGCAGGGTGCAGGGTCTAGGGCTGTAAGGGTATCGCACCCTACACCCTGTGCCCCGCACTCTGTACGAGCAAGGGTGAAATCGCGAGGTAAGAGCTCACGCCGGATTGCCGCAAGGTAAGCCGGGGGTAAACCCCGCCGGAAGCAAGACCAAATAGGGAGGGGATGATGCGGCCCGCGGACCCTCCGGGTTGGTCGCGTAGATAAATCGCCACACAAAGACAGAATCCGGCTTATAGGCCGACTCACTAAGAATCCTAGCGACGGCCCTGCGGCGTGGTAGGAGGCATCGTGGACCGAGTCCCTACGTCGGCCCCAGCGACCTGGCCCGCAACTAGATCGGCCGTCTTTACGACCTCGCCAAAGGAAACCGCTTGAACTCGCTGAGCCAAAACGCTACCGTCGGCATCCATAACCTGAAGCGAGTAGGTCCCGGGCCAGATTCGACTGAAGACGTATCCACCGTTCGAGTCGACCATGCTGCTGCCGATTTGCATACCGGCCGCGTCGAGCAGCCGCGCTTCCGCGCCCGCCCAGGTCTTCCTATCTCCGTTTACCCGCTGGATCGAACCTTCCAATTCCGCCGTCGCGACAACCGGTATATCGACTCTTATACTCTTTCCGAGTCTGGGAAACACGACGACCTTCTGTCTGCCCGCAACCCACGAGGGTTCGGCAAGACTGTCGTCGTCCAGGCAAACCGCGATCTCCTGCCCAGCAGGCAAGCCCTTGACCATGCACGATCCGCGCTTGTCGGTCAAAGAAGCCATCGACCGGCCACCAACCCGCAAGCTGACTCCTGGAAGAAGCTCGTCACCCTGGTCGAATTTGCCGGACATGTTCCGATCCAAGTAGACCCGGGCCTGGATCGCCCCGCCCGAGGCGGTGTGGGGCGACGAAAAGTCGAATCGGCTCGCCGATCCGACGGGCCCGATGCCCGTGGAAAATAGTAGACCAACCTTCACACCCGAATTTGAAACAGTAATTTCGCCGCCGATCGCGATCGCCCCGATCGTTCGATACAGCGCACCGAACAAGGCCGTCCGCTTCTCGACCGCCTGGTGCTCGAGTCCATATTGAACGCGGAAGCTCGACGAGAAAGGTTGGTCGAACGATATTCGGCTCGACCGGTAAGGCTGACTGTTGCCCCACGAATAGCCCAACTCGAACCGGGCCGAAGAATTTCCAGAGCTCTTTCTAAGCTGCAAAAGGCCGAAGTTAGCCGGTGAATTCGTTGCCAGCCGCACCGCAAGGTTATTGGTGATAGAGATGGCACCGACCGACTTGTTCATGCGAAGCCGGAGCTGAGTCGAGGGATTGGAGCCGTTGTATCGATCGAGGCTAAAGGCGTAGCTGACGGGATCGCGGTTGCCAGCGAAGCCTTCCAATCGAACTTGCGTGTCGGAAGTGACGTCTCGACCAAGACCCTGCAAATCGCCGATTGCCCCAATCGAGGACTCCTGAGCGACGGAGATCGCCGCGTTGCCCAAGTTCTTCGAGAGTCCGATGCTGAGCGACCTCGTTCCGTGATCCGACGCAATTGCTTCGAACTTGCCTAAGGTGCTACCTATCCAGGTGTTGTATCCCAAACCGAGATACCTATTGCGTCCGATCTGTGTCGCGATCGTGGACGCCCAGGACGAGTTGGAAAGCCCGCGATCGAGCTCGACGCCGAATTCACTATTTGAGTTCCGCGTAAACGAGCCGTAGTCGGAGCCAAACAGAGTGCGCCCGGTGCGACAAGCAAAAGCGTTATATCGAATCTGTCCAGGTCGAAGCATGCTGGAAGAACCATAAACGGTTCGACTGCGCTCCAAAATCTTCCCGTCCGGATCGATGCTGACGATTAGGAAAGCGTTTGGACCTTCCGAGCAGCGAACGTTGGCGAACAAATAGTTCCCCGCACCGTCAGCCTTGGTGCTCGCCTGCAGCAAACCGCCGCGGTAAAGCTCAACCGTCGAACCCCCAACGGCAAGTCCTTCGATGTCGCGACAGAGAAGTCCATTCAAGTAAAGAGGGGGAGCGTTCGAAATGGAAACCCCGAGCCCGCTGTTGCCGGTCTGGATAAGGTTGATCGGTGGAACGACAAGGTCACCGACCTCGACGTTGCTAGCGTGCAGGCTTCCCAACAGGCGGCTGTCTGGATCGGTGCGGCTCAGGGTTAAATTCGCCCTTGGCTTTCCTCGGTCGTCGATGGACACGAGATACCGGGCACCCATGTAGAGAAGGTCCCCGTGCCCCTCCACACTCGCGGTTTGGATATCTTGGCCCTTCTCCCGACCCGTCCCCGACACGCTGCGCACCCGCACATCCATGGCGGGTGGCGATGCCATCTGGTAGGGGCTCGTCAGCGCCCTTGCGGGCGCCACTGCCGGATAGCCCTGGGGTGGCAGAACCTGTTCCGGATCTTCGAAAGTTGTTCGCGGGAGGTGGAGCGGCCGCTTCGAACCGATTTCAAGCTCCAGACTCTCCGGTTTCCAGGCGAAGGAGATTTGAAGGAGGCGACCCAGATTCTCCGCCTCGACATAAAGATCTCCGTCCTGGCAAAAGCTCAATCCCGGTTGGAACGAGACCCGCATCCCATCGCAAATTCCCGTTCCCGTCTTTCCGTTGAAAAGGAGCCTCTCTCTGGGAAAAGCGAGGAAGCCCTTTGCGCTTTGGTCGCTGCAATCCACCTGAAGACGAAAACCAAGCGCCAGGCTGAGGTGCCTTAAAGGCAAAAACCGGCGACCCTCAGAATCCTGTAGAGCCGTAACGTAGCTGTCGGAGCGATTTCGGTTGTAGACGAGGTCGACGATCAGATAGTCGTATTGGTCCGTCCCGGTAGCATGCCCCGGAGTATCGGAAATCCCTTTCCTCGCCCCGGCCACCGTATGGGCAAGCAACAAGAGGGTGAGAAAGAGGGTCCGGAATAGAGCCGACAACTTTTAGTGGCGGCTTCCAACCGCAAGTCGGAGAGCTTCAGCACGTCGGTCGCCTTCTTTGGCGAACTTGATTTCTATCTCTCCCTCGCCAAGCGCCGACAAGTCTTTCGGCAGGGCCAATTGGACCGTTCTGGATGAGTTTGGATAGTAGACGGCGAGGCCCTTCATTTGGGCCAGGGCGACGCTTCCGCCCTTCGCTGGTTTGAACGAGATGTTCAGATCACCGCGCAGAGATTCGTTGCCTTCTCGCCCAAGCTTGAATCGTACCGAGGACCCCGCCGCGCTCACTTTGAACGAAGCATCCGAAAGGCTAGCGGCGGAGTAGACCCTGCCCGTATGGAGGAACAGGGGGATCGTGACCACGATGCTGACGTCGAGATTGATCTTGAGAGCCGATCCGGGTTGAGAAGGAGTCATCCCGGTATTCCGGCGAATGGGAATGAATTCTAAGTGGGACCGATACTCTCCCGCCGGTGAGTCGCCCGGCGTCGTGGAGAGGATCCGGACTTTTTGGGAACCTCCGGGAGCGAGTGTTATCTCCCTCGGCGAAAGGCGAATGTAGGGGGCCGCAGAATTTGAAGTCTGAAGTCTTTGAAGTTGCCCGTCGCTCGACATCTGCATGTCGACCAGGTCCAGTCGGTAGCGGACGGTCTTTTGCCCCGAGTTCACGACGACGATCGTGCCTGCATGGTTCTTGTCGTCGATCGACAGATGCGTGGGAGAAATCATCAATTCGCCAAGTCCCTGGCATCGAGCTATTCCGCCCGAACTGGCAAGAGCCAGCAGGGGAAGAAAGCGAAAAGCCAGGAACTTGCGTGTTTTCATCTGTTTTACTGGTAGTCGACGTTGACGGTGATTGAGGCCGTCTGGGTCATGATCGACGCGCCCGCTTGGACGTCGAGGTAGCCGCCCAGCCTCAAATTGAGGTTTCCCGAGCCATCAAGCTGCCCCGTCCCGGATCCGCCAGATCCGTTGATATACATGGTGGAGATGCTCACGCCCGAGCCGTTGAACGAGCCCACCGATACGCTGTAAGAAACGGAAGCGTACTGCGCACCAGACACTGTGTAGTCTCCCGCGTTTCCGTCGCTGAAGCAGTATCCGCTTCCCGAAGACACCGAAGTCGATCCCGAACTATAGTCAAGGTAGTACGTGGCGGTGCCGGAAGAAGGAGCGAGAACGCGACCCCAATTCGTGTCGGAGTTGCGGGATATCGAAAGCGAGGACAAGATCGCCGCGCTCGCCGTCCCCGACGAATCTGAAGCCTGTGCAGCGCTGAAAGCAGCGGCCATGGCACAAAGCGCGGCAACCACGCCACGTCGAATGGTTCTAGTTCTGTTCATCATTGTTCATCCTTAAACGAGATCCACGCTCACGACGTTTACGACCTTCGCAGGGGCCTCACTATGCTTTATCGGCACAAAAGGGGGAGGTCCTTAATCTTAAGGGGCAAAAGCTGCTGTTTCCGCAGCGGTTCTGTATCACAGGTGGCCGTGCTACCCCTGCCGGTAAAATAGTAAGTTGTGCTACTAATATTTGTGCTCGTCAAGTGGAAATTCGGCACCTCAGAATGTGAGGCAACATCGTTTTGGACCCAAGCCAACTCCTGAATACCGTCGGTGAAAGGGTCCGAGAGCCTGGGCTTGTTCGCCTTTACGTTCTCAACTGAACTTCGAACAGCCGGCTTGTGTCAAAATCTCCAGACCGCTATGCCTTACGTTGTCGTCGAGCCCTGCATCGGAGTTAAAGACAAGTCCTGCATCACCGTGTGTCCGGTCGATTGCATCTACGACGGCGATGATCAGGTCTTCATAAACCCTGACGAATGCATTGACTGCGGACTCTGTGAGCCCGAATGTCCCGTTAGCGCGATCTTCGTAGACACGGACGTCCCCACAAACTGGAAGTCATTCATCGAGAAGAACGCTGACGAGGGCCGCCGCCTCGCGGACGGTAAGTAGGCGCGGCAAAACCTAGTCGACTCGGCCAAAGCTCAAGCGGGAGTTACGATTTGTTCAGCAGGTAAGCGGTACAAAAATCGGAATGGGCTGGCCTTGATTCCGCTCAAGGTTGAAACTAGGCAGCGGCTGCCAGCCAATCCAGCGTCGACTTCTCAAGTTGGGTGGCTCTTAAGAAGTGCACCCCACACCGGAATTTGCCTTTCCCACTCGGAATGGAGTAGCGGACGCGGCCGCGCAACTTCGTCGCCTGCCCCTCCCGCAGCACGTCCAGCTCGATCAAAGCATTCTCTTTGAAGTCTCGCGGCGACAGTATTGCCGCGCCCTGAGTGGACAGGTCGAGCACGTCAACCTCGTACAAGCTGTTCATAAAGTGGATCGAGC
>JBBSFL010000214.1:0-5496 GCA_038238735.1 Fimbriimonadales bacterium
CGCCCAGGTCGAGGAGTTCGTTCAAGATAAGGTCGACCTCCTGATCATCAGCCCCAAAGAAGCCCAGCCTTTGACCGAGCCAGTGGCAAAGGCAATGGATGCGGGAATCCCCGTCATCGTTCTGGACCGAGCGGTCCTAGGTGACAAGTACACCTGCTTCATCGGCGCGGACAATAAGGCGATCGGCAAGGCGCTTGGAGAGTGGCTGGTCAAGCGACTGCCAAACGGTGGCAACGTCGTCGAACTTAAAGGACTGATGACTTCCCCGCCCGCACAAGATCGCCACGAAGGGTTTCTCGAAGGCACGAAGGGTTCAAATCTGAAGGTCGTTTTTGATGCCGATATGAAGTGGCTCGAGCCTAACGCAAGAACCGAAATGGAGTCGGCGCTGGCGCGCGTGCAGAAGATCGACGTAGTCTTCGCGCACAACGATCCGGGCGCTCACGGCGCCTACCTCGCCGCTCAAGCCGCCGGCCGCGACAAGGGAACGATCTTCGTTGGAATCGATGGATTACCCCAGGAAGGCCGTGCATATGTCCAGCAGGGCATCGAAGAGGCCTCCTTCGAGTACCCCACTGGAGGATCGCAAGCGATCGATGTGGCGCTGAAAATCTTGCACAAGGATTCAGTCGACAAGAAGATCGTGCTTCCCTCGAAGTTCTTCACAAAGGAAAACGTGGCGTCGGGCGGGGAACCGATCAAGTAACGCCGGCTGGGCTGGCCTCCTTCTCACTTGAGCGAGCGCCAGTAGCCAGAAGTCATAATGCAGGTATGAATAGACCTACCTGGCTTGCCGCTCTCGCCACGCTCCTGATCGCCGTGGGATGCGGCAACTCCGACACGACGACTTCGCCGTCCGCCGCCGCATCGCCCAGCGAAAGCGCAAGCGTCTCGCCTATGGAATCTCCCGCGGCCAGCCCCAGTGCGGCTGCGACCCAGAACACTACGGTTCTTCCGAGTGCCGACCAAGCGAAAATCGATCCTCAGAAGCGAATGCCAAAGGACGGAGATCCGGTTGCCGTGCTCGACACGGAGATGGGCAAGATTGTCATTATGTTCTTCCCTGACAAGGCTCCGGGCCACGTGGCGAACTTCGAAGGACTGGTCCAACAGAAATTCTACGACGGAACGAAGTTCCATCGAACGATGCCAGGCTTTATGATCCAGGGCGGCGATCCCAACACCAAGGGGACCGACACTTCGAGCTATGGAATGGGTGGCCCCGGATATATGGTGAAGAATGAGTTCAACGATATCCACCACTCGCGTGGGATCGTTAGCATGGCTAGGTCTTCGAATCCCGATTCGGCGGGTAGCCAGTTCTTCATCGTCGTCGCAGACCATTCCGATTTGGATGGCCAATACACTGTGTTCGGCAAAGTCGTAAAAGGAATGGACGTAGCGGATAAGATCGTGGCACTTCCCAGCGAGCCAGGCTCTGGATTGGCGGAAAAGCCGGTGGCCGTCAAATCGATCACGATCGAAAAGTGGCCCGTTAAGTAAGGGAAAGCCCGCCCAGGCTCGTTGCATTTCCATCAATTTCTTCACAATCAGTAGCACCAACAAAATGCCCACAGAACTAAGCTCAACCGCCGCACCCGGAGCAACCGCACCCGCCGAGGGTGACGAGATCGCCGTTCTCCAGACAAACCGCGGCCGGATCGTCCTCAAATTCTTTCCCGACAAGGCGCCTAAGCATGTCGAAGCTTTCAAGAAGCTAAGTCGCGATGGCTATTACGACGGCACCCGCTTCCACCGCGTGATCCCGGGGTTCATGATCCAGGGTGGAGATCCAAATTCCAAGTCCGACGATCGTAGCCGCCACGGCTCTGGCGGGCCGGGATACCAGCTCCCACGAGAGTTCAACGACATTCCCCACACGCCCGGAATTCTAAGCGCGGCGAGGACGAGCGACCCAGATTCGGCTGGCTCGCAATTCTTCCTCATGCACAAGACGTCGAGTCACCTCGACCGGCAATACAGCGTTTACGGTCAGGTCATCGAGGGTATGGACGTGGTCGAGACGATCGTGAATCTCCCCAAGGACGGACGAGACAACCCGTTGCCCGGCAACGAAGCGATCATCGAGAAAGTCAGCATCGAAACGTGGAATTAACCGCTACAGCGCATTTGGCGTTACAGTAGATCATGTCCAAGGCCTCGATTCCGGTTCTCTTTGCGCTGATCGCTTGCGGATGCAAGCCGCCGAGGGATGTGACCGACGCAAGGAATCCGTCGTCGAAAGCGGCGGCTCCAGTCGCGGCGCTCGCTGGACTGGAAGCCTATCCGGGCGCGATCGAAGTCTCGCGAAAGGAGCACGACGAAGGCGGCTTTCATATCGCCGAACTCGCCCTTTCGACTCCTGACTTGCCAGCAAAGGTAGCCGCTTTCTACGAGCCCAGGGTACAGGCCAAAGCCATGCCTATCGGCTCCGGCTTGATGTCCATTCAGAACGATATCGCCGGAAACCATTACCAGATCGACTTTGGGCGCTTCAACGAGGAAACGACGATCTCGATTACGATCAAGTCAGCCGCCCCGTGATGCTTACTAATTGAAACTACTGGGCTCGTCCGAAGGCCGATCAGGCCATCGAAGGCCTGTGCTTAAAGACGAGGCGGTCCAAGCTCCACGCGCCGCCTCCTGCGAAGACGAGGAAGAGAAAGACGAAGCAGTAGGCGACCGCAGGCTCGCCATGGTTTACTACGGGCCAGAAGCCACCGGGCGCATGGAATTGGAAATATGCGACGGCCATCTGGCCGGAGCAAACGAATGCGGCGAACCGCGTGAGTAGGCCCAAAGTGATCATCGCGCCGCCTACCAGCTCGATGACGGCCCCGATCCACATTTGTGAGCCGACGGCGAGCGCCATCGGATGCTCCTGAGGCGGCATACCAAGCAACTTTTGCGTTCCATGCTGCAGGAGGAGAAAACCGAACACGATCCTCAGGACGCTGAGGCAACGATCCTCCCAAATGGCACGGCTGTTCATAAGCAATCTCCTTTCTTTGGCGGATCAACTCGTCCGCTTGTTCGTTAATACGCTCTACTTCATCTCGGCACTAGTCATCCGCACGGGCTGGAACGAATTCGTTGGGACACGGGTATCCTCTAGCCCGCGTCGGGGCGTGGCGCAGTTTGGTAGCGCGCTTCCATGGGGTGGAAGAGGTCGCACGTTCGAATCGTGTCGCCCCGACCAGATTTTCTGTTCGTTTTGAACCTAATTACCGGTCTATTAATCTAGATCCACGTCTGAAGCATGCAGTTGTACACCTCCATGTACACCTTTCAGCCGGAGAGTGAGGTCTAAAAGTGTTCGTAGTCGTGTCTCTTAATAGTCAGCGGGTCGTAGGTGCGCATCCTACACGATCAGCTCTATTGCAGGTTCAAATACCTAATTCTAGGGATCCAAAGAGGTCTTCTTAATCTTCTGTTAGGAGAGATTGTGGGAGCGAACGACATTAAAAGGACGATTCTGGACGTGAACGGCGACCCTTGCGATCTGCCGATTCATTTCGGATCTTTCAGCGGACCGGGCGGCCTACATCAGGGGTGCCATAACTTTCGTCGGGCCATCGTAAAAGTTAAGCCGGCCATCCTGCGCGAATTCCGCCAAACCGTTGGAGCAATCTACGCGGACTGGCGGCAGAATGAAAGTGCCGGTTCTCGACCGCAGGCGTCCAACTACCAACCCTCAACATTACGGCTCTCTGGAATAGACCGCAACAGATCTCAGCCCGAGCGAACCCTGCCACCCGCCCTTGCTTACTTGTTCGCCTTTGCGGCGGCCAATAGGTCGTCGCCCTTTAGCCGAATCCGATAATCCGGATTTGAGTAAACGTAGGTGATCTTTAGATCGGGATTGATCAGGAAGACGGTGGGTACGGGCAGGACGTGGTTCGCGTTGCCGCTCGCCGCTTCTAGGTCGATCATGTAGCTTTGCTTGTACTTGTCGACCAATTGCTGCTCGACCCGGAAGGCGACGCCGTAGGCAATAAGCGAATTGGCTCTGGAATCGGAAAATAGCGTGTACCCGAGGCTGTATTTATCCATGACGACGTGCAAACCTTTCGGAAGGTCGGGCGTGACCGCCACGATCTGGTAGCCGAGGCTGGCCAGGCTTGGCTGGACGCGCTGGAGATCTTCGAGTTGGCGGTTGCAGAAGGGGCACCAGCTTCCGCGATAGAAGACGAGCGCCGTCTTCTTGCCTTTCAGAACATCAGTCAGAGCCTTGTCCTTGCCATCGATCGAGACGACCTGGGCATTCGGGGCCAAGGCTCCGACCGGAAGTGGCTTTGCTTCGGCAGCGCTATTGGCGATGCCGTTTTGGAGGAGAAGGGCAGCGGCAAGGAACATACCGGCTTCTACGCGATCGTCCGCAATTGAATTCCATCGCGACTTGGCCACTAGCGTCACTCGGTCCGCGGGGATTTGAGGCGGTACGGGGCCACGTCTTAGGAAATGTGGAGGCGGGTCTTGTTACAAGTTCACCCCGCAATCGACGACACTCCCTCGTCTGCTACGACGGCGAGGCATGAAGCCTATAGAGAACCTGGAGCATTGACAATGTCGCAGCACTGGCAAGCCGGTGGCACCCGTCGATTACTCTAGGTCACCGCGACCACCCTGAGGAGGCCCGCCCCTAGGAAATGTAAGCCAACTCGTCGGCGTTCCGGCGCGTATTTATGGCGCCCTGTTCATATGGGTTGGACCTGCGGGGCTCTATGCGCTTATCCGAGGAATCCGCGGCGGGCGGCCGGGGTGACTAGACTGGAGAAGAGTGCGACGTGGGAGGCGGGGCTTGATCGGGCCGGAATCGGCCAACGCCCGCAAGCCACCGCCACGCCCCATGAAGCCATTGGCACCCCAGATGACCCGACAGTTCCACCCGAGCCACCCTCCGGTGCCCCGGGGAGGATCGCCTAGCTCTCTATATTCGAGATAGCGTGTACGTGTAATTGATCGCGCTAAAGGTCGGGGTCCCCGCCGCTTACGTCTGGAAGGCTGAGGCTCATCGCTTTACTTTAATTCATCCGTGCGGATCAGTCTCCAAACGCGGCCGCTGGAAACCCTCGAAGGCGAATGCAGTCCAAGCGAAGGGCACATCGCATAGTTCTCTTCTTAGATTGATTCGATGAATTCTGCGATCTCGTCGAGGCGCTTGCGACCGAGGTCTGGAACCTCGCAGTCGTCCGCCGGATATCCGATCGGCATCAAGACGAATGGCTTCTCGTTCGCGGGCCGCGCGCAGATCTCGCGCAGGAAAGTCATGGGAGCCGGAGTGTGGGTGAGCGTGGCAAGCCCCGCGCGGTGGAGCGCCTGGATCAAGAAGCCGACCGCGATCCCGACCGACTCGGTCATGTAGTAGTTTTTGCGCCGCGAACCGTCGGGCAATACGTCATAGTCGCGACGGAAGACGACGATCAGCCAAGGCGCCTCCGTTAGGTGAGCCTTGACGAAATCGGTGCCCAGGGGCTCTAGAGCTTCGCGCCATTC
>JBBSFL010000215.1:0-5485 GCA_038238735.1 Fimbriimonadales bacterium
GGGCCGTTGTGCTGGCGGGTAATGGGCCAGCTTTTTGCGGCGGCGGGGACTTGAATTGGATGCGGGAAGCGGCCGCCTATACCGAGGAGCAGAACTATGAGGACGCGCTGAAGCTGGCGCGACTGTTCCAGGCGATGGTGGACTGTCCGGCGCTGATCGTGACGCGGGTGCACGGCGCAGCGTTCGGGGGCGGTTGCGGGCTGGTGGCGGCGGCGGACGTGGCGGTGGCCTCGACCGAGGCCAAGTTCGCGTTCAGCGAGGTGAAACTCGGTCTGATTCCGGCAACGATCTCTCCGTTCGTGGTGGACAAGATCGGTCGAGGGAATGCGCGGGCGCTGTTTACGACGGGCGAGGCTTTCGACGCGGAGCGTGCTTTGCGGATTGGTTTGGTGCATGAAGTTGTCGCGCCTTCCGAGCTAGATTCGGCGATTTCCGCGAAGTTAAAAGCGGTTTTGGCGGCGGGGCCGGGGGCGGTCGCGGCCTCCAAGCGGCTGGCTTCAGAGTCGCCTGTGCAGTTGGAAGAGTCGGCGCGGCGTCTTGCCCGAGCTCGGGTGGGCGACGAGGGGAAGGAGGGCGTAGCGGCATTTCTGGAGAAGCGGAAGGCGTCATTTGTGGAGGCCCTGGATTGATTCGAAAGCTGCTCATTGCCAACCGTGGTGAGATTGCTTGTCGCGTGATCCGGGGGGCTCGGGAGATGGGCGTGCGCACGGTGGCGGTCTATTCGGAGGCCGACAAGGATGCAATGCATGTTCGGCTGGCGGACGAAGCCGTAGCGATCGGTCCTTCCGAGGCTTCCCTGAGTTACCTTTCCATCGACAAAATTCTGGGGGCGGCTCGGTCTACGGGAGCCGATGCGATCCATCCGGGCTACGGCTTTTTGAGCGAGCGGGCGGAGTTTGCGGAGGCCTGCGCGGCGGCGGCCGTGATCTTCGTTGGGCCGCCTGCTTCCGCGATGCGGAAGCTGGGCAGCAAGATCGAAGCCAAGCAGCTTGCCGTGTCTGCAGGCGTGCCGGTGACCCCGGGCTTCTTCGAACCCGGAGCGACTTCGGCGGATTTGAAACGGGCGGCGGAGGGAATCGGCTATCCGGTGATGCTCAAGGCCAGCGCGGGCGGGGGCGGCCGCGGGATGCGGGTGGTTCGCGAGGCGGAGTACTTCGACGAGGAATTTCGGATTGCTTCCGACGAGGCGCTAAAGAGTTTCGGGGATGGGGCGATGATGGTCGAGAAGCTGGTGGACCGGCCTCGGCATATCGAGGTCCAGGTTCTGGCGGATTCGCACGGGACGGTGGCTAGTTTATTCGAACGCGAGTGCTCGCTGCAGCGCCGGCATCAAAAGATCGTCGAGGAGGCGCCTTCAGCACTTTTGACAACTTGGGCGAAGTCTCCAATGTCTGCCGACGGGACGCCGGCGGTCCCACCTAGTCTTTGGGATCGTATGCGGGATGCATCCCGTAGTCTCATCTCGGCGGCCGGTTATGTGGGGGCGGGGACGGTGGAGTTCATCACCGACTTCGAAGGGCGGGATTTTTACTTTATGGAGGTCAACGCCCGGCTACAGGTCGAGCACCCTGTAACCGAGATGGTGACCAGTTTGGACTTGGTCCAATGGCAGTTGCGAATCGCCTCCGGGGAGGCCCTGCAAATCGATCAAGAGATTCTGGCGGGTTCTCGGTCGGCGATTAAGGGGCACGCTATCGAGGCGCGCATCGTGGCCGAGGATCCGGCGCGCGACTTTCTGCCCTCCGTCGGGAAGATCGTAGCCTGGGCGGAGCCGAAGGCTCCTGGCGTGCGGGTGGATACGGGCTACGGGCCGGGATCGGAGGTTTCACGCTACTACGATTCCCTGATCGCGAAAGTAATTGCCCACGCGGAGACTCGCGGCCAGGCGATTGACAAGCTGCGCTCGGCGCTTTTGGATTTTCATGTTTTGGGCGTTTCGACGAACATCGCCTATTTGCTGGACATATTGGATTCGGACGGATTTCGGGCAGGGGCCATCGACACGGGTTTCCTGGGTCGGGATTTTGGAGTGTGGGCGCCGTCCAGCGATTTGCCAGAGGAGTTGGCAGCGATCATTTCGGCTGCTTCGTCGGGGGCTGTCTCGAGCGAAGGGCCAGCGGTGATGCAGGGGGCTTGGGGCATCGCGGACGGGTTTCGAAACGCCCATGCTTAGGTTAGCTTGGAGTTTTTGGCGGACTGCGGCAGGTTCGGCTACCGGCGCTGCCCTCCTTCTCCCGCCGCTTTTTGCGGTGCTCTTAGTGGGTTGTCATCGGTCCGCACCGGTATCTGCCCCGAAGCTCGCGATGTGGTTTTGGCATTCGCCCTTTCAGATCGCTCCTGCCGACTTGGCGCGGCTGAGGGAGATGGGGGTCGAGGAATTGTTCGTCCGCGCGGGAACGCTTTCTACCGACGGAGAGCGCGTCGTTTTGTCCCTGCCGCAGCGGTTTGAGGAGGGCTGGGACCGGTCGGTGGAACTGGTGATCAATGCCGACGCGGGGGTGCTTCATCGCTTCGAGGATCTTTCGATGCCGGGTCTCGCGCAGACGATCGCCACCGACTACCGAGCCGCCAAAGCCGCGTCGTCGGAGAAACATTTGGACGTGAAGGGACTGCAGTTGGACATCGACGTCCCGACCCGGCTCCTGCCGAAATATGCGGAGCTGCTGCGCGACGTACGACCCTTGCTGCCCAAGGGCGATCAACTAAGTATCACGTCGCTCACCACCTGGTTCAGCAGCGAGGCATTCGCCGACGTCGTAGCGGCGACCGACTTTTATGCGCCTCAGTTCTATGAGGCGAGCGTGCCGGCGAGTTTGGGGGACGCGAATCCAATCGCGAATCTGCAGCAGTTGGAGGCAGGCTTGCGCCGAGCAGGTGAGCTGGGCGTGCCCTTCTATGTCGGTGCGCCGAGTTACGGCCAGGCGCTGATGTTCGATGAGAAAGGCAAGCTGGCGGGTACGTACAGGGGGCTCAGTCCCGAGGACGCGTGTCGGCATCCTTCTCTGCGCCTGGATACCTGGACTTCGAAGGATGGCGAAGAGCAGCTTCTATTTCAGGCGGTCAAGGCGGGAGTGAACGGCAAGGGCCTTGGCTATCGTATTCTCTACCGGCGTCCGACGCCCGAAACGATCGCCCGCTTCTATCGCGACGCCTTGGCGAACCGCCCTTCGAATTGCATCGGAGTAGCTTTGTTCAGGGTTCCCGAGGAGGGGGAATCGCTCTCGACTCCCCTGCCCGCTTTGCAGGCCGCCCTGCTAAACCAAGCACCGAATACCGAACTGCGCGCAACGCCTCACCTTAGGCTTAAGCCTTTCTCGGCCATCGAGATGCCGGACGGCAAGATTGATTCACTGCTGTCTCTAGACATAGAGAACGTGGGCAACGGGGACACCTGCATCGGCCCTGATGCTCTACGCCTGGAGCTGCGGTTTCCGGCGGGGTCAGTCCAGGAGGTTCAACCAGGAGGCTTCGCACAGGCTTCCCTGTTCCTCGGTGAGCCCTCTTCTGCGGGCAAGGTGAGCCTTTCGCGTTCGGACGGCGTTGTGCTTTGGCGGGCGCATCTTGCTCCCGGCGAGAAAGTTCGTTGCGGGCCGGTCCTCTTTACCGGCTCCGGTCGTCTGAGGGTCAGGTGGACGACGACCGACCCTTCGGGTCGAACGGATTCCGGAGATTTTGCCCCGATCACATTCGGCAAGGGCTAAACTCTAGGGGAAATATGGGAAGCGGAATGAAGCGACTTTGGATTGTGGCCGGGGTGATGGTAGCGGGAGGCGCGGTGGCGTGCATTAGCGCCATGCTGGACGGGGTCCATTTCAACGATGGGCAGCCGGACTTCGGTGCACCGCCGCCTCCTATCGTGCTCACCATCTGGGGCGAGGATCAGAATCGGTCGGGCAACACCCAGAACGGGCCGGTCGAGAAATTCCGCTATGACTACGACGCAGTAGAAAAGGCCGACGCGGCCGCCGCCGAACATCGCGCGGCCCTGCGGAAGGATGGACTGGCGAAAGAGGGAGCCGGGGATTTCAACGGCGCGATCGCGGTGTACGAAGAGCTGATCAAGACGGGTAAGGCCGAGGACAGCGAATCCCTGATCGACCGGGTGGAAGTCATGCGCGAGGCCAAGGCGCCGTCGCCGGTTGTCATGGAATACCTTTCGACCCGCCGTTCGTTAGCGGCCGCCATGCCGGACAATTCGGGTTCGAGCGAGGCCTATCAGAAGGCCCTCGAGCAGGCTAAAGTCATCGAAGCGCAGTCGGTTCAGAGTTTCAAAGCGATCCTCGCGAACCCGGTGGCCGGGTTCTTGAAGGCCCATGCCTCTTACGCTCTGGCATCGCTGGAATTCGACAGCCACCGCATCCGGGAGGCCACCGCCCTTTATCGGCAAGCGGCCGCGGCGGGGGGTCCGCGACGCGAGCGGGCGCTCATCATGGCCGCTCGATGTCTCCTTTGGGCCAAGGATGCTCCCGAGGGGAAGACTTGGGAAAGCTCACCGGCACCCGCCGAAGCGCAGATCGCCGAAGCAGACGCCGCGCTCACGGCCTATCTCAAGGAGTACCCGGGTGGGCACTTCGAGGAGTCGGCGGAGGGATTGCAGGGTCGCGTTCTCTTCTTGCGCAAGCAAAACCCGGCGGCATTGAGTGTGTATCTACTTCAGCTCGATCGCACTACCGATCCCGCCGCCCAGGCGGCGATTCTCGCCTCGATTCGGGCGACCGTCCAGCACTTGACACCCTCTCAGGCGAAGGAAATCCAGGATTCGATGATCAAGAATCCGGCTCTCCTTTCGCCCTACCTCGACTATCGGCTCTATCACACCGGCGCGAAGACCCCGGATTACGTGCATCTCCTCGGATTCGTTCAGAAGGCGCTTCAGGCAAATCCAAATGCTCGTCTCACCGGCGCGATCTACGCCAGGCTCGCCGAAATCGAGCTACTGATGCACCAGAACAAGTTCTCTCAAAGCTACGCCGAGCAAAGCATAGCCGCCCCAGGAACCGAGAAAAAGGACCTCGCTCACTACGTTCGCGGCTCCTCGCTCAAGCAGGCCGGCAACGCGGCTGGGGCTATTCCGGAGTACCTCGAAGTTCTGAAGACCCCGAGCTCTTATCTGGCTAACCCGGCCCGGGAGAACCTGGCTCTTCTCTACGAAAGGGGCGGGCAGTGGAGCGAGGCCCTAGATCAGTACTGGGCCCTCGGCTATACCTTCGATGTGGCTTACCTTCTGGACGCTCGGATGACTCCGCAGGCGATCCAATCCGTGATTCAAACTCGCGGGGAGAAAGACGAGCACCACGACCTCATGGTCTACTCGCTCGGCCTTCGTTATCTGCGGATGGACCAGTTTGAGAAGGCGCGCGATTTGTTTAAGTCGATCTCCGACGAGAAGCGCGCCGCGTTGTCCCACAAGGGCTCTCGCGACTACGCGTGGAACTCCGACGACAAGAGCGATACGGTCGACCTCATGTACGACCCTTTGGAGACC
>JBBSFL010000216.1:0-5457 GCA_038238735.1 Fimbriimonadales bacterium
ATGCCAAGGTTCACGACATCGACGCCGGCGTCGTTCAGCCCCTTGGCCAATGCCTCGTAGAGTTCGGGGCCGCTGAGGCGGATGTCGTAGCCGATGCAGACCGTCTTCGCGGCGGTGCTATCGGCGTAGGCGCGGCCGATTCGGTAGGCGATGTCGGGATTCAGCTCAGCGGGCACTTTGCCGCGCACGTCGTAGGCTTTAAAGCACTGAAGATACTGCCCCATCCAGCTTGGTTCTACCTGATTCGGATTTTTGCGACGGGGCGCCGGCTTAGCCGCCTGGAGTATCGCGAGCGCTAGAATGATGGGCTTCGGGCCGGCTGATGCCGGAGCTCCGACAATGTGACCGCAGGTAACCTTTTGGCCATGCCAGCGCAGCTCCTCGGAGCCCACATGGCGGCCAAGGGTGGGCTGCAGAATGCGATCCGGGACGGGAAGGCCATTGGGTGCACCGCGGTGCAGGTTTTCACCTCCAGCCCCCAGATGTGGAAGTCTTCGCCCGTCACCGCCGAGAAGGTCGCCGCATTCAAGCAGGCCGTTAGCGAGACGGGAATCGACTCGGCTGCGATTGTCAGCCACGACAGCTACCTCATCAATCTCTGCTCGCCCGACTTGGAGATGCGCGACAAGTCGGTGAATGGGCTAAAGGACGAAGTCTTTCGGTGCGCCTTGTACGGGATCCCGTTCACGGTCAGCCACATGGGCGCAGAGAAGGGGCAGGGCGAAGAAGAAGCCCTGCGGATCGTCGCCGAAAGCGCCCTGCGGGTTCTCGCCGAGACGCCCGACACGGTGACCGTTCTTATGGAAACCACGGCTGGGCAAGGTTCTTGCCTCAACTACCGCTTCGAGCACCTCGCTCGGATCCTCGAGCTGACTGGTGCGCCCGAGCGGCTATGCGTCTGCCTGGACACGTGCCACATCTTTGTGGCCGGCTACGATATCCGCGACGACGAGACCTATGCGAAGACCTTCGACGAGTTCGCAAGACTGATCGGGTTCGATCGCCTGAAGGCGATCCATTGTAACGACAGCAAGAACTCTCTCGGCAAGAAAGTCGACCGACATGCCCACATAGGCGAGGGGTTCATCGGTCCTCGGGGGTTCGAACTTCTTGTCAACGATCCGCGGTTCGAGCGGACGCCGATCTTGCTTGAGACGCCGGAATCGGAGACGATGCATGCGGTGAACCTGGAGAAGCTGCGGTCGCTCATGCATTAGTCGCCTGGCCCGTCAAAGTAAGCGCGAGACGATTGTATTCCGACCTGCGAAGTTTCGCGCCATTGTCCCTGCGCTGGCTTATCTTCGGGCAAAGATCGGTGCCGCTTGGGCTAACGCCGCAGTGCTCGGGCAAATCGATCCAGCCGGTCCAAGTACGAAACCCCCGCGCACTCGGCGCACTGGGCGTGGCTCGCCAGTGGCACGCGCCAAATTTCGCAGCCGGCTGCCGCGGCTAATCGCTCCGCGTGCGACATCGGGATCAGGGTATCTGCCTCGCCTTGTATCACCAGCGCCGGCCGGCCGCGCCATTTTTCGGCCGCGTCAACTGGACGGATCACCGAGGGGCGGAGGCCCGTTGCCAAGCTCGCGAACCAGACTACGGGTCGCAGGTAGATGCTTGCTCCAGGTGCCTTTCGGTCGAACCAGCCTCGCATCGCCTCATCGAACAGCGCGTAGGCTCCTTCGGAGATGACGCCGTCGATCGTCGGATCTTCGGCGGAGGCCAGCCAAGCCGCCGCGCCGCCCATCGAGACTCCGAGCAAGACGACCCGGCGGCCTCCGTGTGAGCGAACCCACGAGACCGTGTCGACTAATACCCGCCCCTCCTTCACCCCGAATCCGACGGTAGAGTCGGGACTCGCATCTTGGCCCGGCATCGAGGGTGCGATGGAGTCGTAGCCGCGCGTGGAAAGCTCGCGCATCAATACCGCCCATCCAGCCCGGATTCCGCCGTAGCCGTGAGCCAGCACGAACACCACTTCGGACGGATGCCCGTCCGCCAGGTGGGGCGTGGCGAAGCTGGGCGTCGGACCGGATCGCGTGGGCACGGACACTTCCTTAAGACCCGGCGGTAAGGCGGACACCAGGCGCGGAGGCTGCAGGTAAGTCTTGGCGAGAAGTCCGCAAACTCCCAAATAGAGTCCGAAGACCGCCCCAAGGATAATCAGCACCTTTCGTCGCCTCGATGGCTTTCGCATGCTCGACGCAACGCACTCCATCGCCCGCTCGTGCCCGCAACGGTAAAGGCCCCACCGCACCAACGATTCCCGTGGCGGGGGTTTTGAACTTTTTGTGTCTTACGTTCGCTACCCAAGATCCGTGCCAGCCCTACCCAAGGGAACGAAGGGTTCAAAGCCCGACGGCTTCCGCCGCCGTCACGCAGTTGTCGAGCAAACTGGCGACAGTCATCGGGCCGACCCCGCCAGGTACTGGCGTGATCCAGGACGCCACTCCAGACGCCACCGCGAAGTCGACGTCCCCGACATCCCCCTGACGACCCTCGACCTTGTTGTAGCCCGCGTCGAGGACCACGGCCCCCGGCTTCAACCAGTCCGCGCGGACCATCTCGACGCGGCCCACTGCCGCAACCAAAATGTCCGCCTCGCGGCACAGCTCAGGCAAATTCCGGGTTCGCGAGTGGGCGATCGTTACGGTCGCGTTCTTCTGCAAGAGCATCAGGGCCGCCGGCTTGCCAAGGATCACGCTGCGCCCGATGACCACCGCGTGCTTCCCCTCGACTTCGATGCCGTAATGGTCCAGGAGCCGCATCATCCCCAAGGGCGTCGCGCACCGGAAGCCGGGCAGATCGGACACCAGTCGCCCAAGAGACTCGGGCGTAATCCCATCGACATCCTTCGCTGCGCCCAGAGTTAGAAGCGCTTCATGCTCGTCGAGGTGCCCGGGCAATGGGTGCTGCACAAGCACGCCATGGACCAGCGCATCCTCGTTGAGCTCGCGAATCTTCTCGATGACATAGCTCTGAGCGGCGGTCTCGTCAATCGACCAAGCCTCGCCCTCGATTCCCGCCGCCTCCGCCCACCTTCGCTTCATGCGGACATAGGCCAAGCTTGCGGGGTCCTGCGCGGCGACGATCACATCCAAGCGAGGGACCACCCCCCGTGAGCGGAGGGCATCGACCCGTACTTTCAAGTCGGCGCGGATAACCCGGGAAAGGGCCAAGCCGTCCAAAATCTGGGCGCTCATCGCGCCTCCGGCTGAGTAGAGACCATGCCTCCCAAGTATGAAGAATATGGCGCGCGCCAGAGTTGGCCGATTCGGCCGCGATATTGTGTCGGACCGCCAAAAATCACAAGTCACAAATCACGTGCCCACCACAAGTCGATTTGGCTTTTTGATTGAGGTTGTGAACTTGCGAAATCACAAGCGGCCTTCGAAATACAAGTTTTTGCGCCCGAAAATTGCGCCTTGATTGGGATTTTGTGCAGGGGCGGAGGCATGCCCCCCATACCGAAACCGCTGCGTGGGGGCGATGCTTGGTCGCCAGTTGTCCTGAAACGGTCGGGTTTATTGGCTGAGGACCTTGCGCAAAGACGGCGCGCACATGCTCGCTCATCGAGCGGTGGCATGCCTAAAAAAAGCTTCATGCCTTATAGGGCTTGAAACTGGGATTTGTCAACGTTGTTGGTTGTTGGTTGTTGGGTACTGAGTTTTGGCAACCTGGAGCTGCGGAGCCCCACACTCCAGTAACGAATGGCTCGAGAGGGGCAGGTATTGCAGTAATCGCTTGCCAAAGGCAAGCGGGCTTTTCACCTGAAGTCAAAGTCGAGAATTAGCCTGCCTTCTTCGGCTCCTTGGGTCCGCCGCCTACGTCAACGCGATTCCGCTGACGTCGCTTTTCACCCCGGCCAAGGGCCCCGATCAGCCGAAGCACCAGCGGAATGCCGGCAAATCCCGGTCGAAGTGATCTTCGACGTCCCCTCCAAGCTCCCAGCCCTACTTGGCTCCGGTGGGGCCGACGCGGTCCTGGTCTCCAGCACCGATGCCCTGCGCGTCGCCGGCCGCCGAATGGCCACCGGTGTGTGCATCGGGTCCGACGGCCCGGTTAAGAGCGTCCGCCTCTTTTCAAAGCGGCCGTTCGATCAAATCGAAACTCTGGCCCTCGATGCCGCATCGATGACCAGCAACAGCCTCGCACGAATCCTGCTTGCCGAACTCCACAGCGTGCCTCCGGCCGTAGTGACCGACGAACCAACCTCGAGGCAATGCTTGCACGGGCCGACGCTTGCGTCTTAATAGGCGACATCGGCATGACAACCGAGGGCGAGGACCTGTACGTGATGGATATGGGCGAAGCTTGGACTGGCCTCACCGGCAAACCCTTCGTCTGGGCGGCTTGGATCGGCAACGACCGCCTGACTCCCGAGCTCTCCGGCTACCTCCAGGCGCCGCTGGAGTACTACGGAGCCCGAGAAGTCTCGCGTGTGGCTTCCTTTTCAGGTTCCAGCCAAACCGAAGTGAACCACAGAAGGCAGGAAGCCGTCGAACTCGGAATCACGCACACGGGCTGGACCCGGGACATGGTCCGAGACTACTACGACAACGTGATGGTCTACGCGATGGACGACCGCATGCTGACGGCGAAACTAGCAATTGTCCTAATTGTGGTCGCTTGTCTTGGTGTCTGGCTTTGGATGCCACGCGGTGCCGACGCAAAGTCAAGGGAGTTCTATCAGGCAATTCAAACTCGCGACTGGGGGAGAATCTATGACCTTGCTGGCAAGAAGGAGAAGACCCTGGAACCCTGGCATCGGGAGGAGTTTGTCGCATTGATGCGAGACCTATCCAGTAACTGGCCGGCCGACATCGGCAAACTGACCATAAATTTGGAGTGGGCCCTGAGGGAGACCGAAAGGGTCTATACCTACAGGTTTAATGCGAGACTGTCAGATGTTCTAGGCAAACCAACCCGGAATAGCCATTACCTTAATGTCTCGTTTTACAGTGACGAAGAGGGTTGGCATCCGCAAATTGCCGACTTACCCGTTCAGGTCAATTTTATGGGTCGCATCAAGGACAAGAAACGAATGGCGGTACTCTTGGAATCATGCCAAAGAGCCCACGTTCCCGCCCTAATCCGCATGTATGACAAACGGGAGATGTCTGTGGAAAGGCTTGCTCTGTACCTCAAAGGTGAGCTGCCGTTCGCCGAAGTATCTAGGCCACTCCAAGGTCCATAGCCCATGAGCACTCAGCATGGCGGTCTCGTCTGCTCAGTGTGAGCCCCGAGGATTATCGCGGATTTCGGCCGAGTAAGTGTTCACTTCGCACCATGAGCAGGTGAGGGGACCAGATTAAAGGAAACCTCGCAAACCGAGTCGCGCTCCACTGAGGCCTATCAATTTGTAAACTCGAAATAGATAAAAAGCGGGCGTTGCCGGTGGGAACGCGCGTTTTAACCTCAGAGTTAGTCGAGCTTTTTACAACCGTCTTAGGGTGCATG
>JBBSFL010000217.1:0-5452 GCA_038238735.1 Fimbriimonadales bacterium
GACGATAAGAACCCCTCTTTCACGGTAAACGACCGAACGGGCCAGTACCGTTGCTGGTCTTGCGGCGAGCATGGGGATGTGTTCACCTGGGTCATGAAGACCCAGAACGTTGACTTCGTCGAAGCCCTAAGCATCCTCGCCGAGCATGCCGGCATCACCCTCTCCCGACGGGGATCTCCCGTTTCGAAAACCGAGCGGGCTCAGCACCGCACCGCCATGGAAGACGCCCTCGGCTTCTTCCAAGAGCAACTCGCGAAGTCCTCCGTAGCGAAGGAGTATCTAGACAAGCGCGGAATCGATCAAGACTCCGTCGTCATGTGGGAGCTCGGGTATGCGCCGGACGTCGGCAGCGCGCTTGCATCCTTTTTAAAGAAGAAAGGGCACTCGCTGCCGGAGTGCCGAACCCTGTTTCTGGTCGATGAAAACTCGAGCGGCGAATACTTCGATAAATTTCGGGGGCGCCTGATCTTCCCAATCAGGGACGAGCGAGGCGAACTGGTCGCTTTCGGCGGCCGGCTCCTCGGCGACGGGAATCCGAAGTACATCAACAGCGGCGACACCCCTATTTACCGGAAGAGCCGAGTCCTCTATGGGATGTTCCAAGCCAAGGACGCGCTGAATGCGAGTCGGCGAGCGGTCCTGACTGAAGGCTATTTGGACGTAATTGCATGCCAACGGTCCGGAGTGGGCGGTGCCGTGGCATCTCTCGGAACTGCCCTGAGCGAGGACCACGCCAAGCTACTCAAACGATGGTCTGACGAGGTCGTTATCCTCTACGACAGCGACCCCGCCGGTCAAAAAGCGGCCGAGCGTGCCATCGAGGTCCTCGCCGCGGAAACCCTAACGACCCGAATCGCCCTCATGCCTCAAGGCGACGATCCCGACACTCTCCTCCGAACCCAGGGTCCCGCTGCCGTTGCCCGGTCGGTCGAGCAGGGCAAAGCCCCGCTCGACTTCAAGGTCGATCGCCTGCTCGAGCGGGGAGACCCCAAGAACAAGGAGGACTTCTGGCCTGAGGCGATATCGATCCTTGCAGATGCTCCTTCCGAGATGGAGCTGGACCGACACCTCGTGCGCCTCGCGGCGATCTATCCTGGCAATCCAAACCCCTTATTGGCCCAGAAAGCCCTCCGCCGAGACATCGCGGTGGAGCGCCGCCGGAGAAGGGGCATGGCTCCCACAACGCAGCGGAGCCGCGGATCGGCATTAACGCCGAAGGCCGTCCACGAGCTCCTGCCCGCCGAGGTCACCATTTTTCGCGCCGTCGTGGAAGAGGAGCATAGGTTCCATGCCTGGACTAAGATGAGCCTCGCGAACCCCTTCCTCTCGGACGCCGCCAAAGACCTCGCCAAAGCGTTGCAAGAGGGCTTTCCAGACGGCCCTCCCGCAGGCGAGCCACGTGTCTGGCTCCACCGAGTCGAGCCGGAGGAAAATCGCCTTCTGGTGCTTCGGATTTTGGAGGATCCGAGGCTGGATCGGCTTACCCAGCCGTTCGTCGAAGACGCCTTCAAGAGCCTTCATCAGCAAGCTCAGGCACGCGAGGTCACCGAGCTTAGGGGGAACACGGCGAGCGTGGAAATCATGGATCGTCTGCGCAAGCTAAAGCCCACGTACGAGAAGGAGCACTTAGACGACGAGTGACTTTTTGCGGTTCCAAATGAAATTACTTGGGTTTCGTAAAAAAGTGGGTTACATTGAATGGCTTCAGGCGAACCGAAGCTAGCTGAGGGCGGTTGGGGCCGTCAATCCCTGGTTCTCGGAAGGGCTCGCCCAAGCTCATAAAAGATGGTATCGGCCAACGTCTTCACCGCCGCAGTCGTTCAAGCGCCTAAATTCCCGACTAAGCCGCCCGCTGACTTCCCGAAGCCTGTTCGGGATGCTCAAACTCCGGCTCGCGGGGAGACGTTCGCGACTGCGGACGCGCAAACTCTTCTCGACGACGCTTTCGGAATCGACGATTCGGTTCGCATGTGGCTGAAGAAGATCGGCCGCATCCCGCTTCTCACTCCCGAGCAAGAGATCCTCATCGCCCGGCGGGCAAACGGCGGTTGCCCGTCATGCAAGTCCGTCCTCATCGAAGCCAACCTTCGCTTGGTCGTCAGCATCGCCAAGAAGTTTGTGGGCCGCGGTCTCTCCATGCAGGACCTTATCCAAGAGGGCAACATGGGCCTCATCCGGGCGGTCGAAAAATTCGACGCGGAGCGCGGATTCCGATTCAGTACCTATGCAACCTGGTGGATCCGCCAAGCGATTTCCCGTGCAATTAGCGACCACGGCCGCACCATCCGCGTCCCAGTCCACACATTAGAAGCCGTCAATCGAATGCTCAAGATGGCTCATCAGCTCCAGAGCCAGCTCGGCCGCGAAGCCACCGTCGTGGAAATCAGTGATGCACTAGGAATCTCGGCGGAGAAGGTCCACGAGTTTCTTCGTACCGTCCACGATCCGCTCTCCCTTGAAACCCCGGTCGGAGAAAGCGAGGACGCGGCTCTAGGCGAATTCATCGTCGACAAACGGCACGAGACCCCAGCAGACTCCGCCATGCGCGCAGTAGTCCGATCGAGAATTAACGAGGTATTGGAGACCTTGATCGACCGCGAGCGCGAAGTGATCGCAATGCGTTACGGACTTCTCGACGGCCAGCCGCACACTTTGGAAGAGGTTGCCCGCGCATTCCAGGTCACGCGCGAGCGGATTCGCCAGATCGAGCAGAAGGCGATCAAGAAGCTAAAGCACCCGTCCCGCGCGCTGCTCCTCGCCGAAGTCCTTGAAGAAGTCTGCTAGGCGCCTTCCGGAACCATCCCAAGGAACTCGTCCTCCGTTAAGACGCACACGCCGAGCTGCTCCGCCTTGGCCAACTTTGAACCGGCTCCGGGTCCAGCCACCACGTAGGTTGTCGACTTGCTCACGCCCGATGACGCTTTGCCGCCGAGCTTCTCTACCATAGCTTCCGCCGTCTCGCGTGCCATTTTTACGAGAGAGCCGGTGAACACGAAGGTCTTGCCCGCGAACAAATCGCTTACCGGACCCTCCGGCTCCACCGGATGAACCCCGAGCGCCAAGAGCTGATCGAGGACGGATTGGTTCTCGGGCTCCGAAAGCCACTCCGCCACCTCCCCGGCCGTCCTTGGCCCTACGTCGGGAACGGCCATCAGGTCGTCGTATGTAGCCTCCCTCATCCGCTCCAGAGAGCGGAAATGCTTCGCCAAATCCACGGCTCCCCGATCACCCACGTACCGGATTCCCAAGCCGAAAATCAGCCTGTCAAGGGATCGAGCCTTCGACCCTTCGATTCCACGCAGGAGGTTATCGACGCTCAAAGACCCCAGCCGGTCCAGTTCGATCAGCTCGTCGCGGCGATCCTTCAGCCGGTAGATGGACGGGATATCCGTCAGGTGCCCTAGTTCAAGGAATCGATCGATCAGCTTCTCGCCAAGCCCCTCGATGTCCATCGCTCCCCGGATCACGAAGTGTCGAATCTTGGCCGCGATTTGGGCCGGGCATTGGCGGTTGGGACAGCGCAATGCCACCTCGCCTTCCTTCCGCACCAGGGCCGTGCCGCATTCCGGACAAGTCTTGGGTTCTTCCGGAGATGGGGGGTCGCCGACCCGCTTATCCAGAACCGGGCCGACCACCTCGGGAATCACATCGCCCGCCCGCTGCACGATCACCACGTCGCCGACCCGCACGTCCTTGCGCCGCAGCTCGGAGTAGTTGTGCAGCGTCGCCCGCGTAACCGTCACGCCGGCCACGATCACCGGCTCCAAGTCGGCGACCGGGGTGATCGTTCCGGTCCGGCCCACTTGGATCAAGATGCCGTTCAGGCGGGTAAACGTCTGCTCGGCGGGAAATTTGTAGGCAACCGCCCAGCGCGGACCTCGCGCCGTGAATCCGAGGTCCTCTTGGAGGTTAAGCGAATCCACCTTGATCACAACTCCGTCGATATTGAACGGCAGGCGTGGCCGCATCTCACGGACCTCTTCAATCTTCGCCACCAGGGCCTCGATTCCGGTCAAGATTTGCGTTTCGCCATGTACCGCGAACCCAAGGTCGCGCAAACGCGCCAGCATCGCCCCCTGCGAATCCGCAACTCGCCGGGGCGACGAACCCGCAAGCCGGACATTCACGGCCCCGACGCCGTAGGCAAAGAAATTTAACTTCCGAGCCGCCGTCAGTCGGCTGTCGAGCTGACGAAGGCCCCCAGCCGCCGCGTTCCGAGGGTTTGCCCATTGCTGCTCGCCCCGCTCGGCCCGGGCGCGGTTCGATTCCTCAAACGCGGACCGATACATGATCACCTCCCCTCGTACCTCGATCACGCCGGGAAGCTCCTCGCGCAGCCGAAGAGGAATCCCGCGAACCGTGCGCGCGTTCGCCGTAACCTCCTCGCCCGTTGTCCCGTCTCCCCGCGTGGTCGCGGTCGCGAGGACCCCGTCCACGTAGGTTAGCGACAGCGAGGCTCCGTCGAACTTCAGCTCAACGTGGTACTTAGGAGTCGCCCCATCCAGTCCCCGCCGCACACGCTCGTCGAACGCCCGCAGCTCATGCTCGCCGAACGCGTTGTCCAGCGAAAGCATTGGAACCAGATGCCGGTGAGGCGTGAACCCTGCCACCGGAAGTCCCCCGATGCGCTGAGTCGGCGAATCCGGCGTCGCCAGTTCAGGATGGGCGGCCTCCAAATCCTGCAACTCCCGAAACAAGCGATCGTACTCGCTGTCGTTCACCTCCGGCGAATCGAGCACATAGTAGAGGTATGCATGGTGCTCCACCACTCGTCGAAGCTCGGCAGCACGCGAAGCAACATCCATGGAAGCAAATCATACATTAGCCGCCCTCGCTTGGAGCACTTGGCTCAGTGAGAGCATGTGTCCGAATCGTTTCGGGACCCAAGAATTCTCACTCCTCAGACACTGATTCGTCAAATTCGCGATTCCTGCGGCGATTCGAATTGGCGGGCGTAGATCTCTGGCGTGTTGGGAACTTCATTTCCAACAGGGGGGGAGTCTTCCGGGAAAGTCAGACTAACCGAGCACATTTCCTAGACCAAGGGTGAGTCAATCTCTTCAGAGTGACGACTCACCCGACAGCCACCGGCTCAGGAGGCGTTCGCAGCTTGCGCCACCGCTTCCAAAAGCTCCTTCATGTCGGAGATCTCCAGAGTGTTCTCGCCCTTCGACCACTTGTCCGGGTCCTCATAGTGGATGTCGAACGTGACATGGTGAGCATCGTGCCCAGCCTTGATCTCGACGAACGCCTCACCATTGCGCCCGAGGACCGGCTTCGGCGCATCGGTAAGTAGCTGAGTCAGATCGCTCACCGGCACCTGCATGTCCTTCAGGTTGCCAAGAGGCTTGTCGAAGGGGTCCCACACCGCGAGGTGCGCCATCCCCTGCGCATCGACGGTGACCTGCAACCTCAATTGTGAAGGGGCTCCGAACGGGATGGTGTTGTGGTA
>JBBSFL010000218.1:0-5435 GCA_038238735.1 Fimbriimonadales bacterium
AGGCCCACTATCATCGGCAGGGCGGCGGATTTTGGGTGCTCGAAGAGGGAAACGAGATCATCGGCACGGTCGGGATTCGGGCGAAGAACGGCGACCGCTGCACACTTTGCCGCCTTTACCTACCTGCTTCCCAGCGAGGGAAGGGCCATGGCCGAACCCTGTACCGTTTCGCGATCGACTGTGCCGTCGAGCAGGGCTATCGAGAGATGGAGATTTGGTCGGACAAGCTACTCGACGTCTCGCACATCATGTACCGCAACTCGGGCGCCGAGTCTCTCGGCGACCGGAGGGTCGACGATCCCGATTACGGGTTTCCGTATGAGGAGTGGGGCTACCTGTTGGATCTGACCGCGGCGGAGAACAGGCGCGAGTAGAGATTGTTCCCCGAGGACTCCGTCGGTCCGGCAAAGAAATTACAAGGGCTGCCGCCAAAGGAGCATTCCAAACTCCACCTATGAAAGCCCCGGGAGCCACCAGGGACTCAGGATGACGACAAACGGACCTGGAATTCGAGACTTCCGAGGCGGATGACGTCTTCCGGCGTGATCGCGGTTCGCATGTTCGGGGCGAGCTTGGCGTCGTTAAGCATCGTGCCGTTGGTGCTGCCCGTGTCGGTAAGGAAGATGCCGTCGTCGGCAATTTCGATCGTCCCGTGGCGGCCGCTCACGTAGGCGTCGGGAATGGATACGTCGTTGTCGGCCTTGCGGCCGAAGATGTTCGCGCCCGCCTTTAAAGGAATCTCCCGGCCCTCGCCGACGAGCATAGCGGCGGGCTTCTCGACTTGGGGCGGCGCAGAGATGGCGGCGGTCTTGTTGGAGGAGATGACGGCGGTTGCGTTGCCACCAAGTTCGCCGGGCATGCTCAGGCGCAATTCGACTCCGCCGATGGACAGGGTTTCTCCTCCCTGGAGCGTTCGCTTTTCGCCTTGGGTGAGCTTGGTTCCGTCCAGCGAGGTGCCGTTCGTGCTCCCGAGGTCTTCGAGGGTAAGAACTCCGTTGGTGCTCGTCACCTGGGCGTGGCGTCTGGAAATCCGTCCATCCGTGATCTCGATGTCACCTTCGCGGCCGATCACGTTCGCGCCGGGCCGGATCGGATGCTCTCTTCCGGACTGCTCCACGAGTTGAGGAACCTGAATGGCGGGGGCGCCGAAGGCGTCGCCGGGGAGGGCCCGGTCAAAGATCAGTCCACAGTCAATGCAAAACATGACGCCCGCGGGATTGAACGTCTTGCAGACGGGACACTGAGTCGGCTTGATGATCTGGGTCGCGTTTAAGGTTGGCGCGGAGCCCATGATCGTCTTGTTCGGGTCCATCGTCGGCGCGACGCCGAGCATTGTTCGGTTAGGATCGGCGGAAAGGGCCTGGGTCTTGTTCGCGTCGGTCATCGGCTTCTTATTGTAGGAGATTCTCGAAGACTGGCGAATAGGTGAATGCGCGAACTCGAAGTTGCGACGAGTCCAAGTGAGCGGGGGTCAGTCTAGGTCTCCAGAATGGCTTCGGATTCACATTCATATAAAGTGGCACTTCTTCAACAGACTCTTAACTCACTTGGCAGTCAAACTTCATAGCAGCAGTCGAGATTTATAGCGATTGTGAGAACATTTGAATCTACTTCGCCTTCGGAGCCGCGTCGTCTTCTCGTTTGCTCGCCGGCCGGGTTCGAAGTTCGGCCCACGTGCGAAGCTCGTCGATCTCCTCCGCCATCATCACCGCTAGAGGAACGACCGACTTGGCCTCGTCGAGCATGTCCTTCTGCGACAGCTCTCGCCCCGCGTCGAACGCGGTATAGAGTGCACCGACGATGACCTGCTCGATTTCGGCACCGCTGAACTTCTCGGTGGCTTTGGCGAGCTCGGGCAGCTTGTACTTCTTGGGATCGCGGTCGCGCTTCGCGAGGTGGATTTGGAAAATCTGTTTGCGCTCGACGAAGTCGGGAAGGTCGACGAAGAAGATTTCGTCGAACCGACCCTTACGAAGCATCTCCGGCGGCAAAGCGGAGATGTCGTTCGCGGTGGCGATGAGAAATACGGCAGCCGTCTTTTCTTGCATCCAGGTAAGGAAGGTGGCGAAGACGCGGGCGGTGGTGCCGGAGTCGCTCACCCCCGACCCGGACGCACCGGCGAAGCCTTTCTCCAACTCATCAGCCCACAGTACGCAGGGCGCGACCGACTCGGCGATCTTGATCGCCTTGCGGATGTTTTCCTCGCTCTGCCCGACAAGCGAGCCGAAGATGCGGCCAACGTCGAGCTTGAGCATCGGTAGATTCCACTCGGCAGCGACCGCTTTGGCGAGCAGCGACTTGCCACAGCCTTGCACGCCAAGGAGAAGGATTCCTTTTGGGGACGGTAGACCGAACGCCTTGGCGGCGTCGGTGAAGGCCTTGCCGCGTCGGTCGAGCCACTCTTTCAGAAGCTCCATGCCGCCGACGTCGGCGATCTTGTTCTGCGGCGGGTAGTACTCCAGGAGGCCGCTCTTTCGGATGATCTGCTTCTTCTCCTCGAGCACCGCGTCGAGGTCGAATTTTTTGCGCTCTACGAGCGAGCGGGCGAAGACGGATTCAACTTCGTCGAGCGTGAGGCCCTGAGCGCTCTTGACGATCCGCTCGCGGTCGTCGAAAGACAACTTCGCGTCGACCTTCGGATTGTCCTCGACCGACTCGATGACCGTGTCGAGCACCTTCTCGATCTCGTCGGTGCCCGGCATGCCGAAGTCGACCACCGTGACGTCCTTCTCAAGATCGGTAGGCAGGTTGAGGGTCGGGCCCATGAGGACGACCGTTTGGCTCTTGCCGCGGAGCCGGTCGGCGAGATCGCGGAGAAGCCGGACCACGCGGTAGTCCTTCATGTAGGGGTGGAAGTCTTTTAGAAGGAATAGCGTGAAGTCGGGAGCCTCGTGGACGAGGGTGAGGGCTTCGAGCTCGGCGGGCAGCGTTGTCGGCTTGGCCGGGCCAGTCTGGCGCGGTACAGGAGGCTTCATGCCTTGGGTCAGCGTCCATGTGTAGAGCGTCCGGCCGAGTCCCTGGCAGATCGTGCGCAAGCTCTCCTCGACGCGCCGCTCCTCCCAGGAGACGATGTAGAGGATCGGGTATTTCGCCCGGATAAGGACTTCGATTTCGCTGGCCGCGCTCACGGGCGGAAGGCTACCTTCCCCGTGGGTTAGCGATAGGCCTGTTGGGGCTATCCTTTCTGCATGCGTTGGGCTTGGTTCTGTTTGCCGTTCTTGCTGGTGTCAATGGCGCGGGCCGTTCACAGCGAAGTGATTGGCAACGTGCGCGTGCAAGTTCTGTCCGCCAACCTGGTGCGACTGGAGGAGCGGGGGCCATCGGGTTTCGAGGACCGGAAGACGTTTCATGTCGTCAACCGGGATTGGCTCGGAATTCCCGTGAAGCGAAGTTCGACTTCGGATGGGGTGGTGCTGAATGCAGGGACCCTTCGCGTCGTCGTACCCTCTAACCTTGGCCTGAAGGGATGTCGGATCACCGATAAAGCGGGCAAGGCGCTCTACGAGTTCAAGCCCGAACTTGCAAACTCGGCCTGGCTGCCGAGTCCATCGGCGGTGCCAGCGGCTTGGGCGGTTGCCGACACGCCCCGCGTCGTACCTTCCAAGGCCGGACTTGCGCCGTTCGCAGGAGTTGGTCAGTTGGAGTCGACGAGTGGCTGGGACACTGCCAACGATGCGCCGGACGTTTACGTCTTCCTTCCCGGCGGGAATTACAGCCAGCTTCGGCAGGATTTTCTCGCCCTGACCGGCCCGGTTGAGATGCCGCCGCTCTTCATGCTCGGCTACATCGACAGCCGCTATTTTTCCTACCACGAACAGGACGCCCTCGCAAGGATCGACGAATATCGCCGACGGCGAATTCCCCTCGACGTGTTCGTGGTCGACACGGACTGGCGGCTGGGCGGCTCGCACGGGTACGTAGCCGACCCGCAGTTCTTTCCCGATATGCCTCGCTTCCTGCGGGAGGCCCACAAGCGGAATGTGAAGATCATGTTCAACGACCATCCGGAACCCGCTTCCAAGCTGGCCCTCGATCCCGCCGAGTTGAAGCGACGGGCCGATGGCTTAGGCGGCCTCTTGCGGCAGGGCGTGGACGTGTGGTGGTACGACCGCAACTGGTTCGTCGGCCTTGTACCGCCTGCGCCCAACCTCGCGAAAGAGGTCTGGGGAATGAAGCTGTACCGCGACATCACCCAGGCGACGCGGCCCGAGCAGCGGCCGGTGATCATGGCGAATGTCGACGGGATCGACAACGGCGAGCGCAACCGACCCCCAAACATTGCCGCTCACCGATACCCGGTGCAGTGGACCGGCGACACCACGGCGCGCTGGGCGTTCCTTCGCGCGGGGGTCGCGAGCGCAGTGGATGAGGGCGTGGAGGGGCTGAACGCCTGGGTGAACGAAGACTTGGGCGGCCACATCGGCAATCCCGACCCCGACCTGTATATCCGCTTTCTGCAGTACGGCAGCGTGGCCCCGGTGATGCGGGTGCACTGCACGAAGGGCCAGACCCGGGAACCGTGGGCTTTCGGCCCCAACGCCGAGCGAATCGTTCCGGAATACATCCGAATGCGCTATCGCCTTATGCCGTTGCTCTACGCATCGGCGCGCGAAGCCTATGAGACGGGTTTGCCGATGGTGCGGCGGCTCGACCTCTTCTATCCGGAACATCCGGAGTCGAAACGCAGCGATGAGTTCCTGCTTGGCGACTCGCTGTTGGTTGCTCCAATCGTTTCGAGCGTGGAGGATTCGCCGGTACCGGCACCGCTTTTCCACACTCCAGACGATTCGCCGGGGCTGAAGGCCGAGTACTTCGCGAATCAGAAGTTAGAGGGTTCTCCCGCGGTAACTCGCGTCGATTCCACGGTGAACTTCGACTGGCATTTTCTTTCGCCAGTAGAGGGAATTCCGACGGATCATTGGTCGGCGCGATGGACGGGGAAGCTCGGTCCGATCCCCGGCAACAAGCCTTATCACGTGACGATTACGGGCGATGACGGCGTGCGGGTCTGGCTCGACGGGAAGCTGGTGGTGGACAAGTGGGTCGATCAGGACAGCGTCGTCACGCCTTTGCCGTTCGCCTTGGAGCCCGGCAAAACCTACGACCTGAAGGTCGAGTATTTCGACAGCCAGTACGGTGCGGTCTGCAAGCTGCGGTATTTCGCGGGCGAGAAGCCTTTGGTTTCGACTCGGGAGGTTTGGATTCCGCCCGGGACTTGGTCTAGCGTTTGGACAGGCGAGGCATTTTCCGGTCCGGCGACCGTTTCTGTTTCAGCGCCCTTGGCTCAGATGCCGATGTTCGTCCGTGCCGGTGCCGTGATCCCTCTTGCGCCGGAGATGGAATACACCGCCGAGCGCCCTTGGGACGCGATTACCCTGGACGTGTATCCGGGCGGGGATGGGAAGGCGACGGTGTACGAGGACGACGGGATCGGG
>JBBSFL010000219.1:0-5424 GCA_038238735.1 Fimbriimonadales bacterium
ATAGTCATCTTTTACTCGTTTAATCTGATGTTGATGACGACCGGAATCTGGCTGGTTCGGGTCGATAACCTTTGGGTTTTGGGCGAGTCGGTTCAACAGGTTGCGCGCTATCCGGTCGACATCTTCCCGACTGGCGTACAGCGGATCTTTGTATTCGTAGTCCCCCTTGCATTCATTGCGACGATCCCGGCTCGACAGCTTGTAAAACAGCCCGATTTGCTTATGGTCGGAATAGGAATCGTATGGGCGGCGGTGTTTTTCGTGGCGTCGCGCCTGTTCTGGCGCTTTGCGCTCCGGCACTACACGAGTGCCTCGTCTTAGTTTCCGTACCCCGTCCCGGTGCCGATTGGCTGGCCGCGCGTGCCGATTCCGAAGGGCGACTCGAATGGGAACGCCTTCAGCCGGATGAAAAGGGAGACCTGTCTTCCCGCTTGGAAACCGATTGGATTGTCCAGGATAGTCAGGACGGCTTCTGCGCAGTGCAAATCATAGGTGAACTGAAAGTGCCGGGCTTCAAACTTCTGCAAGTAGCCGTTGTAGTTAAGGATCGTGCTGAACTTCAGACGCCCCCACTTGAGGCCATCGATGAATAGGTTAACGGCGGCCCACTTCTTCCGCACTCCATCGTATTTGGCGCCTGCGCTCACGAACGTCGCTCCTGGCCTGTAGGCCAGATCGAACCGGAGGTTGCTCCAGCCTCCCAGGATCGGATCGTAGGTTGAGAGCGCCCGAAGGGCGAAGAACGGTTTGGGCTGAAATTCCGCCCTCAAAGCAACCTGTTGGTAGGCCGTTTGCTGATGCTGCTGAAGACGTAGGAAATCGTAGCCGGTCTGGGCGGCAAACAAAACGTATTTCTGGGGACGGACGCTTACGTCGCCGGTTAGCACGTTGCTTTGTCCCGACCGATCGATCTGGAGGGGGGCGAATCCGTAGGGTCGAAGGTAGGCGTAGCGAAGCGTCGCTTGAGTGCCCGCGCCGAGGCGATAGGTGATCGTGGGGAGGAAGTTTAGCGTGTATTGTGCCGTACTGTCCGAGTAAATGCCTTGATCGAACTTGCCGTTCAGGTCGAACTTGAAGCGCTTTTGAGGTGGATCGTTGCGGTTAAAGCGTAAGTTGTAGTTGGTCCGAGTAATGTTGCCTTTCGTGACGGGGTCCGTAAACTGGCCGTAGGAAATCTCCGTTGAGAATGGAAGAAAGAATGGCCGATTCCCAAGCAGCTTCTGTGACGTAGTGTTCAGTGCCACCACCGGCGTTAGGTCAGAGGAGCTAAAGAAGTTTGAAGTCTCCCCAACAGGGATATTGCGCTGGTAAGTGAACTCTAGATTGGCTTTGTTAAGGTCCTCCTCTCCTCGGAATCTAACGTCGAACTCTTCACGTTTGACGGGCGCTCCGGAGGCAAAGGCGCTGCTGGCATTGACAAGCGTTACGTCCAGGTTGGTGTGGAACTTTGAATTGAAATATCGGGTGTCGCTGACGCCGACGCTCTCGTTAATCGAGCTATAAGTATTCGTGTCGTTCGAGTTGCGGTAAAAGCTGAAGTTCGTGCTCGATTTGCCTTGAGGAATCAAGAGGTTGAGCTTCGTATTGAAGATCGTATTGGCGGGGGCGCTTAGGAAGTTCGTCTTTTGGTAGGAGTTTTGGATCTGCAGCTTGCCCCAGCCCAGGTCTTGGCGATGGTCCTGGCTGAATTCTTGGAGGGGCTGAGACCCTATCACCGTGAAGAAGTTTACGAACCCGTTGCTCCGGCGATTGTTGTACTGGTAGTCGCCACCTAAGCCGAGCCCTAGCTTGCTGTAGAGCTCCGCTCGACCGTCGAAGTTGTTTTGGTTGTGGCTGTACAGTCCGAACCGGGTCTTGATGTAGTAGCCGAGTTGGTCGGTGTACCCAACCTCGGGGAGATATTTGTAGTTCGGCTGGTTCAGAGGGATCGAGAGGAAGGGGATCTTGAGGATCGTCCTTCCGAAAAGTTTGGCTCGAACCCGGCGCAGAATGACCCGGCGGCCGGGTCGGAAGTCGGTGCGATCAGCGACCAACTCGTAATGAGGATGCTCCTTGTCGCACGTGGTGAAAGAGGAATTCTCTCCGAACACACGCCGCCGGGAGCCGTACGTTTTGCCCCCTCGGAGAAAGACATCGGCGCGCGCGTCGGGACCTATCAGCGAAGGATGCACGATCGCCGAAGCTGCGGTGGCGACGAATGTTTTCGAGTTAAAATCGACCTCGATCATGTCTCCCACGATCGTCTGGTCTTTACCGTAAAGTCTAACGTTACCGGAAGCAACGTAGATATTGGTGCGCTGATCGCCCTCGATTTGATCGGCAAAGAGTTGGTAGCCCCGGTACAGGATCTCCGCTCCATTCACGAGCTTCACTTTCCCGTTCGACGATCCACCTTCGCCACGAAGAATGCGCAGATAAGGATCGTCTTCACTTCCCGCCTCGGCGGGCGGCAGGGGACCGGTGCGCGACGGATTGGGGAAGCCAGTGGGTTGGTTCGGAAGGCCCTGCGTGGAATCGTTCGACGGAATCGTGTTTGCCGGATCGGGGGGCGTTGTGACAGGCGGAACGGTGCCCTGAGTTGTGGTTTGCCCCCACACCGGCACGGCGAGACAGAGGAGCATGAGGGTCAGAAGACGCCTCACTCAAGCCTCCGAATAGCGACGAGACCGGCGAGGGCGAAGATGATGTTCGGCAGCCAGGCGGCGGCCCAGGGGGGCAACATTCCCGATTTCCCGAAAACTTCCGTTGAGACGATGAAGACGTTGTAGTACAACATCACGATCACAATGCTTAACAAAACCCCCACGAAAGCACCGCTTCGGCTGAACATGACGGCGAAGACGGGGCCGACGAGGGCGAAGACGATGCAGGCGGCGGGAACGCTGAAGCGGGTGTGATACTTAACCTCCGAATCCGTCGTGTCGACGCCCGCCTTCTTCCCGGAGCGAATGGCTTCCTGGAGCTCGGCAAGGGTTTTCTCTTCGGGGGTCGGATTCGTAAAAAGGTCGTTTAAAACGACCTTCTGAAAGATTGTGAAGGCGCCCTGAGGGCGGATGCTGACGATGTCGTCTCCTTCGAATATCCGCACCAGTCCGTCATCGAAGTGCCATTCGCCGTTCACGTAGGAGCCTTGCTTCGCCTCGATGTAGCGGCGTTGGGTCGGGGATGGATTGTCGAAGAGCAGAATGTCCTTGAGCACCAGCTCCTCACCATTGCCGCGAGTCACCATCCCGAAGGACGCGGTGAACTGGTCAAGGTAGACGACGGCCCGGGCTCGGAAGCTTGGGGCCGCCGAGAGGATGCCGATTCGGGTCGCAAGGTCGTTGAACTTACGCTCGGCCTTGGGCATGACTCGCTCGACAAGTAGAAAATTCCCGATCGCGACCATCAGTCCGAAGAACACAACAGGGGCGACGACGCGCAAAATTCTCGCCCCGCCCGCGCGCATTGCCGTGAGTTCCGACTCGCGCTGGAGTCGGGAAAACGCCAGTGACGCACCAAGAGATGTGCCGACGGGCAGTGTCATGCTCAGCCACGCAGGCGCTTTGTAGATGAGCGACTGGAAGACCGCCATCTTCGGCACACTCTGCATCGGGAATGTTTTGAAAACGAATATGAGTTGGTTCGCCGCGAACATCATCACGACCGCAAGGGTGCCGATGAGGAACGGTACGAAGAGCTCCTTGATCAGATATCGGTCGAGTTTGCTCACGCCACCTGACTCCCGCGTGAGCCAAATCCGATGGCGACGATGCCGGTCGCCGCGACCAGCAGCAGGACGATCACGCCGGCAGCCATGGTGCGCTCCAGTAGCAGTCCTGCGAGAGGGATTCCGATGAGGGCCAGCATGAGTGCCGCCCACGCGGAGAGGAGCTTTCTCGCCAGGTTTCGGCCCACCCAGCGGCCGCGGATATGATCGATGAGAAACTCCGAGTGACACTTTGTGCAGACAAAGGTGCCCAAATCGTTCCGCTCCCCGCACTCCAAGCAGACGAGCCACTTGTCCGGGACAGCCCCCAATTGGAGCGAACGTTTCCAGCTCTCAAACATCCGGTGCTCTTCGAAAAACGCCGAGGCCGGCAGGTTCGCGAGGGCCTGCTCGGCGAATGCCATCGCCGACCCTCTCATACCTCGCTTGTAAAGGAGCTTGGCGAACTTGAACCGGACGACATGGTTCTCCGGTTTAAGCCTCAGCATTTCATAAGCATCCTCGATCGCGTCGATATCCACCGCTTCCAGGGCCCGCCGTGTGAGAGACGTCCTGAACACGGGAAAAAGCACGGTTGTTATCAAGACTCCTGCAAGCAGAAATGGCGACATCTCCGGCCGGGGTGGAAGCATCGTTGTGATGCCCAGGAGCAAGGCGACAAAGACACCGACGATGCCCCAAACGAAGTCTACGTCGCCCTGGATCATCCAGTGAACGAGGGAGACGATCCAGATGCAGACGGGAATCCAGACCAGGCATCCCGAAATGAACGCGAGCGGAGAATTGAAGACGCGTAAGCCGAGAGGAGCCATCGATGTCGTTAGCCTCCCTCACCGGGGTTGGATTCGCCCGGCGCGTCCGAATTTTCTTCAGAGCGTTGCGACGCATTCTTGCTGAATCGAAATTTAGGTTCCTCTGCGCGCAGGATGCGCCCGTAGTTGGCCCGGTGACGCAATATTACGAGCACGGAGACCAACGCGAAGAGGGGAATCAGCATCCTCGATTGCCCGGGCACGACAATCGCGAAGAAGATGGTGGAAAGAGCGGCAACAGTGCTGGCCAGACTCACAAACCGAAAGAGGGCGAGAACGATCAGCCACACCCCGAATGCCGGCAACGCGACCAGAGGCGCCGCTCCGAGAGATGCGCCGAGCGCGGTGGAGACGCCCTTTCCGCCCCGAAAATGGGCGAATGGTGACATCGAATGCCCGACGACGGCAACGAGGCCGACGGCAAACCAGACCACCTGATCCGGGTCGATCCAGCGGCAGGCGAGAGTCGGCACAAGGCCCTTTCCGATGTCGAGGGCGAAGACGAGCAAGCCCCAGCCCGGCCCCACTTCGCGCCAGATGTTGGTCGCGCCCGGATTACCGCTGCCTGCTCCAAAGATGTCGATGCCCTGGCCGCGAGCGACCATCATACCGATTGGGATCGAACCGAATAGGTAGCTCGCGATAACCAAGCCGATTAGCAGGGCCGGATGCGTCACGGACGGAGCCTCTGGATGTTCTCCAAGTAGATCTCCCGCACACGATCGATGACGCGCTCGTGGTGAGATAGAAAGTCATTCCCGTCTGGCTGACCGCAAGATCGAGCAAGGCGATCAAGCTTGTCCGGGTTCTCCGGAATGAGGTCGTCGGGCAAACCAAGAAGAGCGATGCGGGCGCGCACATTCTGCAAATGCTCCCATCCGACGCGCAACTCCTCGGCTTCCA
>JBBSFL010000220.1:0-5381 GCA_038238735.1 Fimbriimonadales bacterium
CCGGTGTATGTGACGACCGATACCGACGCGCCACTCATCGAGAAGGGCTCCGCTTATACGTGGGTTAGCCTGGTGGACGGATACGTGAAGGATCCTTCCGCCTTCACTTGCCCCACCGCTTCGAAGGAAGAAGCGGTCAGGGTGAAGTCTTCTTTGGGAGGCTCGATCGATCTGACCTACGGCATGTACGCTCCCTTGGGCGGCGAGCCAAAGGACCAGATTGACAATCCGGACCAGGTCGTGCTGCTCGGCGAAACCGACAACATGAGCGCGGACAGGACGTACGATCCCTTTCCGTTCAAGGATTCAGCGGGCAACGTCGTACCCTTCGACGCCTTTGTTCTTGGGTTCGACGACAGCAACCTTCTGCCGACGACCAAATCGCGGTTCATTACTCGCCTGGCATTTCCAGATTCGGACCAGGGAGTGTTTGCCAAGAAGGGCCATGCACGGCACCGTGAGGGCATCCACGTTCTTTCGGTCAGCGGACGTCTAAGGACAATCCATCCCGACATGGCGCAGTTCCGCGATTCGGCGGACAATGTGAATCCTCTCTGGACAGTGCCAAAGACCCGCAAATTCCGGAACTAGCTAGCCTTCGCCCACTCGCCTAGGTAGGCGACGGACTCGAAGCAGGCCAGGGAAGTGCTCCATAGCTGCCGCGTGGCCAGACAAAACTCGGCCGCCTCTCGCTGCTTCAACGCGTTAGTCCAGGCTCCCGAGCCGATGCATAAGATTGCTCGCACGGCGGCGGCGCTAATCTTGCGTGAGCTCTCCTGGAGAGATGGCGGTAAGAGGTCGGGAAAGCCGGGGCAGCTTGCGTTGCCGCTGGCTTGCAGTTGGAGACTGCGATCGCAGAGTTCGGCGATCTCCGGATTCCCGATGCGAAGAGCCTGATGGTGAAGCTCCGTCCAGTCCTTGTGCATCGCGCCGAGCAACACGTCGGAAGCGGGGGGATCGGCCATCGACCATCGGAGGAACCGGTCGCCCTGGTACGTCACTTTCCAACTCGGCGGCTCGTCGTAGCGAACGAGCCGGCCCTTCCAATGACTGGTCCAGAGCTCGGTGCCGGTATCGCCGTCGGTTACGATTCCCCAGAGCCCATCAGGCAGCTTGTCGCACGGACAGGGAACCTTCGAGAGATAAAGTCTGAGCTGTTGGACGTCCTCAGACTTCAAACGACGAAGCCAAGGTGCCACGCTGCTTCCCAGGGACAGGATATTGCGCGACCCGAATGGTTTGCGCTCGAAGTTCACCTCGAAGACCGACTTAAAGAGGGTGTTCGAGCCTAGAAGCCCAGAGGCGCGATCAGCCTCGGGATCGGCCAGGTACGCGTTCCCGTGAAGGCATATGGCAATGGCTTGCAGCACGTCGGTGCGCATCTCCTCTCATTCTTGGCAGGTTCACACCGAATCTATAGCGGTCGTTTCGCCGCTAGCTCGTCCAGCATCTTCCGGCATTCGCCGTCCTCGGAGGGAAGTTCGAACGGTGACTCGATGTACCAAGCTTCATCATGCTGGGCGAACCCTCCAGGCTGCACCATTTTCAACCCGCCGAGCGACTCGATCTCGAGCATGTCCGATCGGGTGAAGGTTTCGAAGTTGCAGCCGAAGTCCGGGTAGTCCGCCGCGGATTCGTAGGGAAACCTCTTCAGGAAGAGGTTTCCGCTCAAGACGTAGGCCGCATAGCCCTGAGTCACCAGCGACCCAACCTTCTGATTGCCGCCTTCGATATCGTGACGGAGCCGAACCATATCGCGGCCCCAAGTGAATCGCGGATCGCTCATGTCGGTGTAACCCCAGAGAGCGATAGGTCGCACAGGAAGTAACTGGTCGGGATGCGGAATAAACGGCGATTGGGGAAAAAGGCAAGTGCCGCCCGGCTCCATCACCGTGATGGCCCACGGAGCGAGCGAGATTTCATAAACGCCGCGATTGTAAATGCGATGTCGTATCGCGAAGCCACCGTTCTGAGCCCGGACAGCGATCTCTTTCTGAATGTGCCACTTTTCAGTCGGTGCCTGGAAAACCGTCCAACCCTCTTCCTCGACCGCTGTAACGGGGGAATTGTCCGGATGCATGGTCTTGGGATCCTCCTCCGGAGCGATCCAAAGGCGGTGGCCCCCATAGCTGTGGTAGCCATCGCCGCCTGTTTTGCCGAGGTCTTTAACGTAGTTCTTAAGGAAATTTCGCCCCCCGATCTTTCCGAAAAGAAGGATTCGCGGCCCAACCTCGAGGGTCACAATCATCTCGGTCTCGCCAGAGACAAGGCGTGCGTTGCGAGACCAGCCACCGTAGGGAACAACTTCCACCGGACGGGTTTACCTGGGAAAGAGAACGGCGGTTCTAGAAGCGGAGGTTGTAGTCCGCCCGGACCGTCCAGTTGTTCCGCAAAACGCCAGAGGCGAGGGTGTCGCCGTAATTCAAGTTGCTGATGAAGAACGAAAGGCTCTGGTTCGCGCCGGGGCGCTGATCGAACTGCAGGCTGTAACGGAACTGCGAGCCCCGCGGTACGTTGCCCTGTACCTGTTGTAGGCCGTAAAACAGCTTAAGCGGCGATCCCTTCGCGTTGAACAGTGTGCACTGAATGCCGCCCGTTCGTGATAGGGCGTGGCTTTGATCGTTGATCATCTCCAGCCACTGTGCGCCGAAGCTGAAGTTGGGATGGCTCTTGTAGTCCAGCTTCCACTCGTTCGTACGGCCTGGCTGCGAGGTGCTGCCGAGCAGTCCGTTACCGTTCGGAACTTCCGGATTCGTGATGATGTGGTTGGACAGCTCCAAGTTCTTGCTGGGACGAAGGCTAAAGCTAATGTCCCGAATCATCACCTGCTGGTCCCAGGGCAACGTTCGAAGCTTGTAGAAAATGCTGGCCGTCAAGAATCTGGTTGGCTTGGTGTCCGTCGCGAAGCGGAACGTGCGGTCGATCGCCCGATATCCGTTCGTCCACATCTGACCTTTGTATTCGAATCCTAGAGTGTTCGTGCCAAGCTTGGCGGTCGTCCCGATCAGTCGATTCTCTTGCTGCCAATGACCACGGTCGGCCAAGGAGTTGAAGCCGAAGCTAAAGTGCATGTCACTCAGGGGGCCAAGCCGGAACGGCTTGACCGTGCTCAACTTGACATTGCTCTGTGACTGCATGTGGGGATCGAGCGCGTTGTCCCAGGAATGGTCACCATACGTCGCGCTGTCGACCTTGAGGTTGCCTAGCTGCCCAGGGGTCACCCCGAGGTTCTTCGTCTCCTCACATGCGTCCCCCGCCGTGTTTCGGACATCCCCGTAACTCAGCTTCATCCCGTTTGGTAAGAGGAACCAGACGCCGTAGTCGCGATGCGATTGATCGTCCTTCTGGCCCGGATTGTCTGTCCGAACGTCCGTCACGCTCACGCCCGCTTTGTTAGATAGCTGAGTGCTGAGCGTGTTCGTAGTGATGGTCTGCGAGGTCCCGTTGTCGAATCGGGTTTCGGTCCGTTCGCTGAAAAGTTTCGTGAACTTGCTCAGATCGGTTTGAAGTGAAAGATAGATCTTGTTCTCGCTGGGGCTTGTGTTGTTAATTCCCGCGAGCTGCTCGGTCTGGGAAGCGAATTTGAATACGGCCGACTTGCCGAGATCCTCCTTCAGCGTGAAACGCTCGAACTTCTTGTAGTAGAGGAGCTGGGATGGATCTTGCGATTCGTCGTTCAGATACTGGTAGCCCAGTTCTGTCCGCTTCGTGGGATTCCAGACGATGTTGACGTTCCGGAATTTGCGGTTTTGATCGATCCCGTTGCCGGTTTGGTCGACGCTCTGCGCGTCGATGTTCATGTTCTTCCAAGGCCTCCATTTCAACTTCGCGTCCGTACCCTTCTGGCCGATCAGCGCGAAAAGAACATCTTTATCCGGCTCGACGAGCTGGTTGACATTCGTAAACGTCTTGTCGACGCCTCGGCTTGTCAGCGAGAAGTCGATGTTCTTACCGGTGACCGAAATCGATTGGTGGCTGGCGGTGCCATACTGGCCGCTCGCGTTCATCTGGCTGAACACGACGTGGTTCCCGGCGAGTTTGGTATCGAGGAAGAGGTCCGTCTTCGTTAAACCCAGCAGCAGACCTAAACGCTGCTGCTCGAACGTCATCAGGCCGTTCATTTCGCCGAAGCCTTTACCAATCGATTCTTGCTGATACTTCAACGAGAAGTTCTTCGCGGCGAGGGTGAATACATCCAGGCTGGCGCCGTCCGTCGCCCCTTTTAGCTTCATCGTGGTGAAGCCGGCGTTCCAACCGGCCAGGGGCTGCGCGAAGAATTGCCAACTGCTGCGGTCGACGCCACTCGAAGCCACAAACATGCCGCGATCCTGAGGTGTCGGTTTGATGGACGGATCGTACATGCGGGCGATATTAGCTACGCTCGCATCAATCTCTCCGGGCTGGAGGCTGCCGACGGAATGGAAACCCGCATCGACGTTCCGCTCCGTATGCGCGAGTGAGAAACCCTTGAAGCCGACCGCGATGTCCTGAGAAACGAATTTGCCGGACTGGGACTCGACCGTGTAGGTGTTGAAATGGAGCGGGGTCGCTTTAGCCCCAATGAAGCCCAAGGAGATATCTTCCCAACGTCGTTTCAGCCCGGTATCCAACGCATACCGCTGCTGCTCGACGGGCGTGAGGCTTCCCAGACGAGTGAAGCCGGGATCGAAAGTCTGATCGCCGAACGACAATCCAATCGTGGGATTCTTGACCGTAACTTCGTGTCGCTCGATCGCATGCCCCGCTCCGTCGTCGATCTTGAAGGACGTGAATCCGAGTGCGTTTTTCCCCTGTGTGAAGGCGCCCGTCAAGTTGCGCCGCTCAAGGCCCGCCTCTTTGGCTAGTTGCGCGCGATCCGCTTCGGCCAGATCGTTAAATCGGGTGAACTTCGTGTCGACTTTCTGCGTGTCCCAGGCCAGATTGAGACCGCCCATCTTGAAGCCAAAGTTCTGCCACGAGATGCCGCCATTCGCGTCCTTGACGGTGCGCATGCCGTTGCTGAACTTCAATCCGCCAAAACCGACATCCTTGAAACCGAGGGACATGCGCGTGAGCCCGCGCTCCTTCTGCATCTGATCGACCGAGGCCTGGTCGTAGCCGTTTGCCTTGACCGAACTGAAACCGGTGAAGGACGAGCCGATTTCCTGGTAGTTGGCCTCCACCGTTCCGCCAAGTAACTTGGAGGTGAATCCCTGGAGGATCAGCTTCGAGTGGGCATTCTCTTTGAGCTGATTCTTTGGTCCGCCGGGCAGCACGCTGGGATCGATCGTTTGACTGTCGACCTTCTGCCGGTCCGAGTAGAGGAACAGACCCTTGACGGCTCCGCCACCGTGAAGCGAGAAGCTATTGTTAAATCCAAATATGTTCGAGGTGATGACTCG
>JBBSFL010000221.1:0-5372 GCA_038238735.1 Fimbriimonadales bacterium
CTGATGCTGGCGGCCGACCGCGTGCTCAGGAAGACCGGCTCTCGACCCTGCACATACGGCCGCATCGCCTCCAGCCGAAGGTCGACCAGCATCGATGAGTTCGCGGTGCGATCTCGATCGTACTTTGCCGCCTTCTCGAAATAGTCCCCTAGCGGTCGAAGCTCGCTCGGAAGGTCTGGCGGCTTAGGAGTCTGCATTTTCTCGTCCGACCACTCGTTGGGCATCTCGTGTCGCTCGATAAGCGGCCCGCCCATCGCCTCAAATTTCCGCGTGTCGACGCCATCCTCGTCCAAAGCAGCCTCGAACGGAGCCGCGCCGAGCCCACCGGGGAAGTTGACGGTCAGCGCCGCCGGGCTCTTCAAGCGGTGCTGCTCCCAGGTAAAGCCGTCCAAATCGATGACCGCGGCCCGCCCGCTGACAACACCGCCGCTCGGCTTGATCACCACGCTGGTAATCCCTGTCATTCGCGTGCAAAGCAGATGCGCGCTCTCACTCTGGAGAGCGGTCAGCGCTAGCATGTCGGGTTGATACTCGCCGAGCTCGCGTTCATCGATGCTTTCTCCGATCGTTGGAATCTCGCTAAGCCCGATATCGCTGCCCGCATCGATGAATCCCGGATAGACGCCCATCCCTTTCGCGTTGACCACGACCGCGCCCTTGGGAACAGCGATATTGGCGCCAACCGCGACGATCTTGCCGTCGCGAAGAATCACCGTCCCGTTTGGGATCGGCGCGCTTGAGACCGGATATACCGTTCCCCCCATGATCGCGTAAGCCGAAGCCATGGGAGGTAAAGCCGGCGTAGGACGGGAGCTCGAGGGCTCCAACACGTTACGCGTGTAAGACCGGCCATCTATTCCCCAAGCGTCCCGACGCTGAAAATACACGTCGCCCTCGATCATCGTCATCGCCACCTTGGCGTAAACGCTCAGGGGATGACCCTGCCAGAGCACGAGATCTGCGTCTTTCCCCACGTCGATGCTGCCGACCTTTGAGTCGATGCCGAGTTGCTTGGCAGGGTTGATCGTTATCATCCGCAGAGCCTCGGTCTCATTCAGTCCCCCAAACCGCATCGACTTCGCTGCGTCTATGTTGATCGCGGTCGTCCCACTGGTTCCGTCGGTGTTGATACTTGTCACAACACCCGCTCGCGTCAAGATCGCTGGGTTATAAGGAATGGCATCGTAACCTTCCAGCTTGAAGGACCACTCGTCGGCAAAGGTCGAAACCCCGACCCCGGCAGCCGCCAGTTCGGGTGCGATTTTATACGCCTCCAAGGCATGCTGAAAGGCGCCAATTTTGAAGTCGAACTCCTGACTGAGCCGAAGGAGCATCAAAATCTCGTCCGCCCGGTACGAGTGGCATTGAACCCAAACTTTGTGCCGAAGAATGTCGGCCAGAGTTTCCAAGCGCAGATCGCGGCGGGGAGGCAGGGTCTTCGGATTCGAAACTTTAGCCCTGTCGTAAGCATCCCACTGCCGGATGTATTCGCGGGCCTCGGTGAAGGCGCGGCGATAAACGGCCTCGACGCCCATTCGCGACCTCGGGAATCGGTTTGTATTGCCGCCACCATTCGAACGCGTCACATTTTCGCCGAGGGCGAATTTGCACATGCGGGGCGCTCCCGGAACAAGCAACTCCTGGTTCAACCTGCCGTACTTAAACTTCGCGACGAGGCTCTCGCCCCCCACGCAATTCGCGCTGCCATGCAGCAACAGCCCGCAGGTTTCTCCGCTGGCGACCGCTTGCCACAGATTCCGCGCCTTGGGGTTCAGGACGTCCAATATTCGGACTTCGCAGGTGATGCTGTCCGTGCCCTCGTTCGTCGCGTCGATCCCCCGATGCACGTGCGCATCGACGATTCCGGGCGAAAGCACCTTGCCCGTTCCGTCGATGACTGTAGCTCCGGGAGGCGCCGTCAGCCCTTTCCCAATCTTAGAAATCTTGCCCATCAGGACAAGCACGTCGGTGTTCTCTAGCGTCCCGTGGCTGACTGTCAGGACCCGCGCATTGCGGATAAGCGCATTGCCATGAGTGACGAGGGACGGAACGCGGTTCGATTCGGTTTCGCCGGGTATCTGAGCCGATGACAGGGTCACCAGCCACACAGCCGTAACCAAAGATGTAATTCGAATTGTCTTCACTTTTTCACCACGTCCACACGCTCGCCACCAACGATCACCGACTGCACCACGGTGCCAGATGAGGCGAAATCGCCGTTCATGATCACCAAATTGGCCATCTTTCCCGCCTCGATCGTGCCTAGTCGGTCCCCAACGCCTAGGATTGCCGCCGCGTCGCTCGTCATGGCTCGTAGCGCCGCCTCTCTCGAAAGCCCGCCAATCGAGATCACCCGGCGCACGTTCCCCAGATAGTCGTCGATCAGCCCGCCATCGGAAGTAAACGCGAATTTCACGCCCGCATCCGCCAGGCGCTTCGGATTGCCCAGTCGCTTCTGCCACTCCGCGTACCGATCTTCCAGAACTGCCTTCGGCGTGGCGTCGGGATCATCTTTTTTAGGTTCACGGTCTGGTGCATCCGTGTAGTCGATGCGCAGCAGAACTGCGACGCCCTTCCCTTTCAGCTTCTCGCCGCTGGCAGACGCGTCTCGGCCTCCTTTGACGATCGCTCGCAGACCAAACTCGTCCGCGATGTTCAAGGAACGGGCAACCTCGCGGTCGCTATCGGCTTCCATGACTGTCGGTTGAGTGCCCATGAGTGCCGCTTGGAGCGCCTCGTAAGCTTCATCCTTTGTCGGATTTCCCCCAAGATTCTTGCGCTGACCGTAGGTCTGCGCATCCGCCAAGACCTGCCGGCATAGGGCGATGGCGCCCAGAAGGCTGCCCGGATATCCTTGGCTGGTCCCGCCTGAGCCCCCGCCCGCGCTGCGGGTCGATATTTCCATGGCCGCGTTGTGGACAAGCACCGCGTCCGCTTTCCGGTACTCACAGATGGAAGCAGTTCCCCGAATCAGCCCGCTACCGGTCGCGACCAATCCAGCCAACAGACCCTGCTTGTAATAGTCTGCAAAATCGCTAATCTTCCAGTTGTCGCCCGCTACAACCGAGGCGCGAATGCCCTTCCGATTGCCCTCCCACATCGATGGGGGCGCCTGTGTCCGAGTTTCCGGCGCCGTGCCCACATTGCCGCCTCCAGAAGGAAGACTAACTCCCCGGCTCGTGTACCCGTCGACGAACCCCGGATAAACGGTCAGGCCCGCAGCATCGAATTGGTCCGCGTCCTGCGGCGAAGCGGCTGTGCCCACGGACACAATCTTCCCGCCTTGCACGACAACGGTGCCCCTCTCGATAACTTGGCCATTGCCAATCTCGATCCGGGCGTTGGTGATCGCAAGAGGCTTCGTTTGCGCCGCCGCGAAAGGAACGAATGCGGCAAGTGCCGCGGAAGCAATGGCTGAGTGTTTCATAAGCTAAAGAGTCACTGCCACTATACGGCAGCCTACTGCGCCAAGGGAAGTGGTTTAGCTAAATAAATCTTTCCCCAGAGTCATTTCCAACTGCAGTGGCTTCCAGGTGGCGGGGCGGCCCTCCCTACAGTTCAAATTCGCGACCGCAGGCAATCGTTAAGGAGCAACAGGGGCTTCGGAAGCCCAGCCTTCGGCATCCGCTCTTTCCAGTTCCGGCTCGTCGGGCGGCTCCACCGGCTCCGTAGCACGGAGCTTAGCCAGCTTCTCCTCAAAAGTGGCAAGAGCCCTTCCCTCCAACTGCGGCTGGCGGTTAGTGAGGAGCCGGTGAAGGGCCTCCAATTCTCCTCTCGAGAAGCTCACCGAACCCAGGATATGCTCTTCAAACGCCTCATATGCAACCGGAGCTACCGCCCGGGCACACTGCGCCATCGCATCCGCATAGACCCGAATTTCATATTGAGCATGGGGGTCCATTCGAAGCCGAAGAAAATGGAAGAGGTTGTGCAGATCGATCTGCCAATACCACTCCGTATACAGGGAAAGAGGCAGATTGTTACGTGCCAACTCCCGCGCTAGATTCTTCCCGAGTAAGTTTTCATAAGCCGCGTAGGATGCCTTTTGTCCATCTCGGAAGACCTCGACGATAGTGTGTTCCTCCTCGGATGAAAAGCGCTCGTCGCTGCGACCTTGTTTATTGTTCTCGCTCTGAGGTCGTACATGCTCGAGATCAGGGACGTAGAACTCGTCCTTCATCACCGAATAGCGCCCGGATATCTCATTGAGCCGCGCCGTCCGATGCCGCACCCACTGCCTGGCTACGAAGATCGGCATCTTGCAGTGGAACGTAAGCTGGACTTGCTCGAAGGGCGAAGTGTGCCAATTCCTGATTAGATAGTGGATCAGCCCCCGGTCTTGTCGGAAGGTCTTGGTTCCCGAACCGTAGCTTACGCGTGCCGCCTGCACAATGCGCTCGTCCCCGCCCATGTAGTCCACGAGGCGGACAAACCCCTTGTCGAGGACTGGGATCGGATGATCGAGTAAGGCCTCGGCTTCGGCAACCACGGTTCGCGCCATACGTCACATTATGCGGGCTTCAAACGGCGAATCGGGTCCTGAATTCGGTTAGCATAGAATGGTGAAGCGGAGCTGGGCCAAACGAGGATTGGTATTGGTCAGCCTTGCTGCGAACCTGTGGTCGACACCGTTCGCCCAGGATACGGAACGTAGCCGAGGCAATAGGGTGTGTTTGGTCCTTGGAGGAGGCGGAGCTCTGGGCTGGGCTCACGTAGGCATTCTAAAGGCCCTCGAAGAAGCGAGAATCCCGATCGACTGCATTGCTGGAACGAGCGCGGGCGGCTTAGTCGGAGGCATGCTCGCCGCCGGCATGACTCCCACGCAGATCGAGCAGACCATCCTGTCGGTCCCATGGGACGACCTTTTCACCGGCCGGCCAGCCTATAACGACCTGCCCTGGCGCCGCAAGGAAGACCGCCGAGCCTTTCCCTTCCGCTTTGAGTTTGGCTTGCGAGGCGACGAGCTTCGGCTTCCCGGAGGCCTCGATCCGGCCCAACGTGTGGGCCTGCTGCTTAGCCGCATCGCCCTACCCGCCTCGCCTGTTGGCAAGGGCGCCAAGATCCGATCCTTCGACGATCTTGTTTTCCCATTCCGATGCGTCGCGGCAGACCTGAACAGCGGCACCGAGCAGATTCTGGGAGGGGGCTCCTTATTCCAAGCTCTCCGAGCAACGATGGCCATCCCGGTCACCTTCACCCCGGTTCTGACCCACAACATGGTCCTTGTCGACGGCGGCCTTCTCAATAACTTGCCTGTCGATGTAGCGAAAAACACGTTCGACCCTGAGTTCATCCTGGCCATCAAACTGAGCGGCTTGGATACGCCTGCCTACGGTCAGGAGTCGCTGGCCGAGATCCTCGGCCGGTCGATC
>JBBSFL010000222.1:0-5357 GCA_038238735.1 Fimbriimonadales bacterium
AGGTCGAGGAGCCGCTAGCGCCAGGAGGCACCAGCAAGCGGGCATCATCGCGACCAAGCACAGCAGCGTCCCCAGCCGCCGCCGCTCTGCCGTCAGAACCGTTAACCGCTCTCGAAGAGAGCGGACGGTTGGCGGCGACGCCCGCGACGCTTTCGCCACGCTCATCGAACGGCTACCTCGCCCCATGTCCGCGAGTTTACGTCGAACGTAGCGCGGCTGCCGTCTGGGCTCTCGACGGTCAAGACAAGGCCCCCTCCTCAGAAACGACGCGCAGAGGCTCCGGCGCGACCTTCGCTACATAGATTCGCGCCGAATGCTCCTCAGGCCATCAAGAGAGTCCGTGTCACTCAGTATGACGACACGTTCAGTTTGCTGGACTCGCGAGCGGTAAGGCGGAGACCGTGACTTGACTCCCATTGCCCCGATAGACGGTCAGAGTCATAGGGTGGAACGGCTCTCCGAATAAAACACAGGGTCCTCATCGTGCCAGCGGGGTTCTGGAATCGGAGGACGGCCCAATGGGTTAAGGATTGGGTTCAATCGCCCGTCCAGTTAGAGCCCGCCGAAACATCAGATACCCAACGCCGTTCTCTACGAAACTCTTCAGACCACGTTCCGCCGGGACCACCTTCAGATTAAATGCGCCCCAGAACCTCTCGGCAAGCGATGGATCAACAGCAATAACCGCCTGAAAGAGGGTCTGCCGATCCACGAAGCGCCACTGCGGCTTGCTTGTCGCCAGCTTCAACATTCGCTCGCCAAAACCCCGCGGGCGCATCACTCCCAGTGCTTCCCACGCCTCCATTGTTCCCGCGCCTTCGGGCTTCTGGCTAGCCACTTCGAACACCACTTCGGCAAAGTTCACAGCGTCTCGCCGCCGCAGTCGAAAGGCCGCCTCGCGATCAACACATAGCGCGGGCAATTTTCCTTCGGGCGTGTGGTCGGGAGGGGTCCCCACTCCGCGAAGAATGTTTTTCATGCGGTCGATCGCAAGAGGCTCCCCCAACCTGCTGAGAGCGAGAAGTGCCGGAAAGGTCAGCGACCCTGATTCGCAGGAGGGCGGACCGGAGAGTCGCGTCCATTCGTTGTATGCCGACCACAGCATTTCGCGTGATCGAGGGTCGTCCACATATCCAAGCGCTTCCACGCCGATGGTCAGCGGATTTGCTTTTACGGTCCTGATAACCAGATCCCTATCTTCGAGCCGCCCCATTCTCGCCAGGGCGATCGAACCGTACCTGAGGAATGCCTCCTCCTCTGCCGAACCCCACCACTTGCCGTCGGGTCTGAGGTGTTTCTCCAACAGCGCTTCTACGCGCTTGGAAAGCGCCGGCGCATATCTGATATCCCGCCAGATCCCGACGAATCGAGCCGCATCAAAGGGAAACCGGCACTTCATGGTCTCGATGCACCGACCTTGAACGTCCAAACCGCGACGGTCACCGAGGACTGCCAGCCATTCAGCTGCCCGTCGGGCGATCTCAAGATTTTTATCCTCCAGAGCGCCGGCCAGCAGATCGCTCGCCTCGCCCGAATTCCGACGAACGAGGTCGTGCATCGTCCGGATCCGAACGTCGGCGCCAGCTTTGGGGTCGAGGAACGCATCTCTCGCATTCTCGAATGCGGGAGAGTCGAAATCCCGAACGACGGCGGCCTTCGCCGGTGAAGCGCCCTCCTCCCCAGAAGCAGCCACCGCCGACATGAGAAGCAAGAATCCGATGGGGTTAAAGATCATTCGTGCCGTTCTTTTTAGTGTCCACCCTGCGCGGTACCTAAGTTAACACCGCCTTGGTTTTCAACGCTTGCCGAGTAATCGGTGATGTGCGGAGACGGGCTCCCCGATCCGATATGGCTTCCCTTCGAGCGTCTCAAACCGGAGCCTCTGAGTCGGGCGGTGCACGAGTGACCACGAATCGGGAAGAGACCCGGCCGCCCTTTCACATCTGCCGCTGCCCCTCCCCCTAGAAGCGGTCCCTCGACCAGCGAAAAGTTCTGCGGTACCTATGTCGTGTCCCAATCAGAAGGCATACGCTCTAGTCTCACGCCAGCGTCGCCTTTCGCGCGGAGATGCGGCTAGGGCAGTCTCCAGGCTTTGAGAGGTTTGCATTGAGCTTTTACTCTGCTTCGACTGGCGAAGTGCCTGAACTCGGACTTCATCGTTGAGAACGATGAGCCTCGCTGCACCGTCGTAGCCAACGTTCTTCCACGCAAGCTCTAGAAGCTGCGGGCGGTACTTCACCGAATCGATCTTTGATAACGCGACCCACGATTGCGCCTTCGCCGTGTCAGAAAATTCCGCGCTCGAGACCACGCGTATCAGGATCGGTACGAAGATCTCATCCGCAGGTACACCAAGATGGTCTAAGATGAAGCTGGTGGCTTTCGGGCCAAAGGGATCATCTTTTATTCCGTCTTCCGGAGTCCCCAAGGGCGCACGGCAGCAGCGAGGGTCGGCAAGTCGATCGGCGACGTAGTCCTTTCCCCTCGCTGAGCCGCAGCGGGCCAAAGCCAACCCGGCCGACATAACAGCCCACCCTTTGCCGCGGCGTTGAAAAATTTCCTCAAGTACCGGAACAGCCTCAGCGCCTCCAGTCCGACCCAGCTCCTCCGCATCCCATACTCCTCCGTGATCGAGATATTCCGTGACCGCTCGCGAAAGAAGTGACGCGTCTTTGGGATCGCCGTAGTCCGCCAATCCACTGACCAAGGCGGAGACTCGGGGACGGCCTTTCAGTCTGTCCGTCTGCCCAAGCTCAGCTTGAAGAAGGTCACGAAGAAGCCCGTGAGAACCCGCATCACGAAGCCGTCCGAGTGCATCGGCAGCTAAAGTTAGTCCGGAATTTTTATCCATAAGCATCTGTCGAAGAACCTGGACCCCCGTTTGCTTACCGTTTTCCGCGAGAAGCCAGGCGGCTCGGAACCGAAGTGATTCATCTCGTTCGACGAGGAGCGCTGGGGCGAGCTCGACTGCCTTGGCTGAATCGACTCGTTCGAGCGCTGACAGCGCAGTATCCCTCTGCGCGTCGGTTAGGCCTCGATCCGTGACTCTTGACGCCAGTCGGCTTGTCTCATCCGCGCCGAAGCGAAACGGAAGAGGCTCCTCTTGAAGTGCCGCGAAGCCAGCGGAGGCGAAGAGGACCAGCAACCATGAATACGCGATCAAGCGGGAACGTGTCATGACAATCCGCCTCCGTCTTTCACTGCAGATTTGGCGAGCGTATGTACGTAATCGGGTCTGGCAGCTGCTCGTTGGCGCGCAAAGGCCTTATCGGGAAAACCCTCGTTTCAGGACCGCTCTCAGGCACATATCCCCACGTCGAAGGGAAGTTCGACCTCCACGGGACATAAGCAGGGTCAGACTGGCTTGGCGTCTGCAAGTCCGGGGTCGACGAATTGAATATTGCCTTAGACCAAATCAGTGGAAATGGCGCTTCGAGCCAGCAAAGGAAGGGTATTTGGGCGAAGTAACTGGGACGCGAGTTCCCCCGATACTCGATCGAAGTCGGATAGGTGCTGAAAATGTAGTTCAGCGTATCTGATGTGCCATCGGGTATGCCATCGAGCGCAAGCGACGCGGCTGACCCGAAGCAGCCGGGCGGGAGATTTAACTCGGTGGAGTTGTTAACGAAGCTGCGCACCCGATCGCGATAGTTTCCTACCTCGATGCGTGGTGAAGCATCACGAACCGCGAATTGTGAGTAGATTTGTTCCGCGAATTTGAACGCGTACTGCGTTCGCAGCCAGCTCTGAAGATCTCCTGCGGTTCTGAAAACAGACGGGGGTGTTGGGTTCGCCCCATCTCTAGGGAGAAGAATCGTCGCCCGTTTTTTGTCATCGTTTGACCATAGTCCAAGCGGGCCCGCCGGTGGACAAGTACGCTTGGGTGAAAGCACCGAGCCTGACCACTCGCTCATAACACTGCACATATCCGTAAGGTGGGAAGCCGAATATAGCGTCTCAGAGATCTTCGTGCGGTCGATCCAACTGACGAGAACGGTCGGGACAGTCTCCAGCCAAACGTCTAGTGGCCGCTCGTAGTCGCGTTCGATCGTTCCCCAGAAAACACGGAGTTTGATCCTCCAGGGGCCCGCCTTTTTGATGGGATCAACAACCGTCACTTGTGCGTTGGGATCAGCGCCAGGAGTCGGGGGGACGTAGCCGTTGCCGTCCACCGTGAATGACCAGGCATAGGAGGTGGGGGTTGCCCAGCCAGCGGGCAAATCGGCTGTAATTCGAAGGCCATCGCCGAGATACGCCTTTTCTCCCGCCTTGAGAACTATCCACTGCTGTGGCGTCGGCGGACTCTCGCCCCGGTAGAACAGTTCCACCTTAATCGGAAGGCCGTTAACGATTCCGTCGGCCTGGCCCACCTGCTTGGTCACGAAAGAACCCTTAAGAAGGAACTCGGGCGCAAAGACTCCGAGAACGGAGGTAGTAGCCTTTGCGCCTTGCGTTGTGACCTTACCCGCCGGCGAGATAGCGGCAGGCGGATGAAGCGTAAAGGGCCCCGTCATATAGCTACTTGAACGCCCAACGCGGTTGAGCGCTACGGTGATCGATGCGGTCTGGTTGGCATCAGCCGTCGCTTGGCTCTGCACGGTCACCGAAGACGGCGGTGGACCGGACCCGTTATCCCGATAGCGGAAGTACGCGTTCGTATCCTGATCGACCACGAACGGATCGATGTGCCGGAAACTCTCGTCCAGAAACTCGCCGCCCGTCACGGTCACGAAGTTGAACGCTCCCTGGTACTCCCCGCTCGCTGAATAGTCGGTGATGTACTGCGACAGCTCTCGAATGCGATATTGCTTGCCCTCCAGCGTCTCGAACTTGATCGCATAGGCTCCGGACTTCGACGGCGCGGTGACCAGCTCGATACCCATGTACGCCCGGCTGTCCGCAGCTCCCGCCCCGTTTGGGTTGACCCGGACCGACTCCACGACGCCGTCGACGCTCAATACCGGGGTCAGCTCGCACCGCCGCTGGAGACTCGGCTGCCGGAAATGGTCGAACCGCGGACACAAATGCACCTTGAACTGCGCATCCTTGACCACTTTCAGCTTCTCGTCGATCAGCGACACTCTAAACGCCGGGCTGTCCGACAGCTCCGCCCACGACTCGTAGCCCGGCCCCGATGCCGGTCCGGGACCGAGGTAAATCGGACCGCTCGTATTGTTCAAGATCAGAAACGCCGCCCGAGCAGGCTGATCCAGCAACGCCTCCGGCGTGGGTGGCGTCACCTTCGGGATACCGGCCCCGCTGGCCCCCGGCGAGACCACGATCGGGAACGTCGGGTCCTCGACGTAGTCTTCCCAGATCCACGGTGAATAGAACGATCCGTCGTACTGCCCCACGAT
>JBBSFL010000223.1:0-5298 GCA_038238735.1 Fimbriimonadales bacterium
GAGGCCGACCATGTGACTCAGCTCGGCAAAGGCACTGCGATCAAATTCCTCGATAGCTCGCTGCTCTGCCATCCAAAGCTCTTCGCCCACTTCAGGGACCTCGCGGAGAAACACAAGATTCCCTACCAGGTCGAGATTCTCTCATGAGGAGGAACCGACTCAGGGGCCGTCCAGCGACTGCACGGAGGCATCCCTTCGTTCACGCTGTCAATTCCCACTCGCTACATTCACACCGTGAACGAGACGGTTGACGGGGGCGACGTCGACGCCTCGGTCGCCTTGCTTGCCCGGTACATCGAAGACGCCCACAACGGGCGATACGCTTACGAGGTTTAGCCGCCCGATCTTGTCGCCAACGCTCGAGAGTTTGCGGGTGGGATGAAGGTGAAAGTGTTTGGCGCGATCGTGGGGGTTCGGTTTACGGTCAGGTGCCACTGGGCCATGCCGGTGGCGAACTGTTGGTTCGAGTAAATCCCCGTGAGAATCCAATTTCCAGTTGTGGTGTCTTGTGTGACCTCGAAGGCGAGCGAGCGCTGGATGGTCGGTTCGTAGACGAACTGGTACTGGACCGTTGGAGTGGGTGTGTAGATGAGGGTCGAGTCGACGAGGTCTGGGTAGCCGGAGCCCGTCGGGGCGGTAGGCCAATAAGGGGGCGCGGCCATCCACGGAGTGGAGTAGCTGAGAGCGACCATCGGTGCGGAGCCGGCGAACCACGGCTTGAAAAGGGCGCTGCCGGCTTCGTAGACGTCTGCAAGGACGCGGGCTACAGGAGAGCTTTGACCGTAGGACGCGGAGGTCAGGGCGTGGAAGAAATCGTCCCGATAGGTTCCCGTTAGCGCCCCCTTATAGACTCCGTAACGGAGAGCGGTGTAGGCGTTTCGCGGAACGTTGTAGCCCCACATGGTGGTGCCATCGCCGACGAGCCGCCGAGTGAGTGGCAGGGACGGATCGGGGGTGGCGATGGGGCCTAAGAACTCCATGATTTCGGCGTGCTGGACTCCCCCGACGGAATCGCTGTAGGTCAGCTCGGAGCGGTAGCGCGATCCACCGTTGCGGGTGTCGGTGCCGGTGACGATGATTTGGACATCGGTCGCAGCGGATCTGAGGTTCGAGTAGCCGTCGTCAACGGTTTGAGCGAGCGTGCATGAGGCGCAAGTGAGGAGGAAGGCAAATACGGTGAGTTTAGGGAACGCCATGGTTGTTTGAGGCGCTCTTGCGCCGTCTCTCCCTTGTTATTGGACTCGGTTGGGCCGGTTATTGTTCGAGGCTATTCGGCCCCGAGCGGAACCTTCTTCGAGTCTTTGGGCGGTGCAAAGGTGAAGTCTGCTCCTCCGACCCCTGGGGCAAGGGGGATGTGCTCGACAAGGAGAGTCCAGCTAACCGTTCGGGGATTGATGGGCTCGATGCCGGTTTCCCTTCCGATGATGCCCTTCAGCGGGAAGAGGCTGAAGTTGAGGATCGAGGTGGGTACGCAGCCGCCGCCGACCGTGTAGGAGACCATGCCCTGATCGCCACTCGGGCAAGCGTTCGCGAGCCAGGGATAGTAGATCGCGCAGGGGCCGCCGTAGACCTGGCCGAGGAGCTTTGCAATGAGCTTGCCGCCCTTGTCGGTGACGGGATAGAGGCTGTCGAGCAGACTGTAAGTCCAGCTACTACAGGTGTCCAGCGGGGTTAACGAATAAGTGTTGTCTTGATAGTCGTAAACGGCGAGGTCGGAGCCGTTTGCGACGATGCGGCGCATCGGCCTTTCCGCCCAGTTGCTGACATCGGATTCGCGCAGCTCGAAGAGGACGGGGCCATTGCACTGCTGCTGGTACCAGAATGCGACGAATGATCGCCGTGCGCTTACGAGCCCAACTTGGTCGCTGTAAACGAGAGTTAATCGAACCGAGGGACGGACCCGCAGGTCGTCAAAGCTCGCCTGGATATAGCCTTCGAGGCATTCGGGGGAATCTCCATGGTAGCGGCCGCCCCCTGGGAGTTGAGTGATCTTTGGCAGTACAGACTTGGCCTGCGGGAGGCTACCGGGCTTGATGTGTCCCGGGTCCGGTGGTACGACGGTCAGAGTTGCGGTGGCAAGTAGGGCTGCGGCGAGAAGCATCGGTGACTCCTGTTCCATTCTACGATCTTTTCTTGTTTAGATTGTCCGAACGTATTCCCCACGGGCGGTGAGAGCCGTAGTATTCGACTTCGCGGTCCGGCCGTTTAGCTCAGAATGACGGAGAATTGCGTTAGGTAAAATAGAAACTCAAAACCCAATCCCTTGGTCTGGGAGGAGAATTTTATGACAGCACAACCTGTTTACGAGGAGTCGTATCTTTACCGACTCCGTCATTCCGCCGCTCACTTGATGGCTCAGGCCGTCGTCGAGCTTTTTCCCGGCGCGAAGCTCTCCATCGGACCCCCGATCGAGAACGGCTTTTACTACGACATCGAGTTTTCCAAGCCGATTGGCGAGGGCGATTTGGAGCAGATTGAAAACAAGATGCGCCAACTTTCCAAGCTGGATCAGCGCATCGAGCGCACAGAAGTCTCTCGCGACGAGGCTCGGACGCTGATTCTAGACGAGACGATTCCCGGCATGGGATCGGAAGTTGCGGAATACAAGCTTCAGCTCTTGGAAGCGATTCCCGAGGGCGAGGCGATTAGCTTCTACAACCAGCAGCGGACGGATCGGGAAGGCGTTCATCATCGCTTCCTCGACCTGTGTCGCGGACCGCACATCGAAACGACGAAAGAGGTCAAGCACTTCAAGTTGATGTCATTGGCGGGCGCTTATTGGCGCGGCGATGTCAAGAACAAGCAGCTCACGCGCATCTACGGGACGGCGTTCGAATCGAAGGAAGAGCTCGAACACTATCTTCTGATGCTGGAGGAGGCAAAGAAGCGGGATCACCGCGTGCTTGGCCGCGAGTTGCATCTGTTCATGTTCTCGGCTCGGGTCGGGACGGGCCTGCCGTTATGGCTTCCGAAGGGCGCTACGCTACGTCAGGTGATGACGGACTTCCTTCAGAAGGAGCAGGTCAAGCGAGGCTACGACCCGGTCGTTACGCCCCACATCGCGAATATCAAGTTGTACGAGAAGTCAGGGCACATCCTGACGTTCCGCGACAAGATGTTTCCTTTCATGGAGGATGAGGAGAAGGAGACGTACATCCTCAAGCCGATGAACTGCCCCTTCCACATCGAGATCTATGCGTCTCAGATGCGGAGTTATCGCGACCTACCGGTCCGCTACGCGGAGTTCGGGACGGTCCACCGTTATGAGCAGAGCGGTGAAGTGACGGGAATTTTGCGGGCGAGAGGGTTTACGCAGGACGACGCTCATCTATTCGTGCGGCCCGACCAGCTCGAAGAGGAGTTTATCGGGGTTGTCGATCTCATGAAGACGGTCCTCGCGAAGCTTGGCTTGAAAGATTTCCGGGCTCGCCTTGGCACGAAGGATCCGGCTTCGAGTAAGTATGTCGGCCACGACGACAACTGGGTCGCGGCGACGGCGGCGATCGAGAACGCTTGCCAAAAGATGGGCATGGACTACTTCGTGTCTGTCGGCGATGCCGCGTTCTATGGTCCGAAGCTAGATCTCATCATCAAGGACGCTCTCGGTCGAGATTGGCAGATGGGTACGGTTCAGGTCGACTACAGCTTGCCCGAACGATTCGAACTGGAGTACGTCGGCGAGGATTCGAAACCGCACCGGCCGGTGATGATCCATCGAGCGCCCTTCGGGTCGCTGGAGCGGATGATCGGGTTGTTGACGGAGCAGTACGCCGGCGCTTTCCCCTTCTGGATGTCCCCCGCCCAGATCGTAGTGCTGCCGATCGCGGATCGGCATAACGACGCCGCGTTCGCGTTGGCGGAACGGCTACGCGAGGTGATTTACGATACGCGCGCGCTTCGGGTATCGGTCGACGACCGGCGGGAAACTCTGGGCAAGAAGATTCGCGAGAATCAGATGCAGAAGGCACCTTATATGTTAATCATCGGCGATCGCGATGTGGAGCTGGGGACGGTCGGAGTCCGGTCGCGCGAAGACGGAGATCTGGGCGCGATGTCGGTCGAGGAGTTCCTCGCTAAGCTTCCCACTGCTTAGCATGGGTTACCATTCAACACAAAAAAAATCCACCCTCGAAAGAGGGTGGATTTTTTAATCGAGCCTTGCAACTACTCGGTCGTGGTTTTGCCAGGAGCAGCCGGGCCACCGCCCGCACCGATTGGTTTCTGCGGCTTGGGATCGCCCGGCTTAGACGAAGACACCACGTTTGGATTCTTGTCGGGACCGTCGCTTGATCCACAACCAGTGAGGATCAGACTTGCGACTAGAGCTACGATCAATAGATGCAGGATTCGATTCATTTGCCTCACTTAACGCGGTCAGGTCGGAAGTAGCACGGGTAGCCATAGCTTCCGTCGCCAGGCCCGTTGACTCCGCAATCCCACCAGCCTTCGGACTGGCCCGTAGAAGTAACTTCAGCGACCGGATCCGAGTTGCAGCCAGCAAAGCTGACGAAGGCCGGATCGACTGCCGTGCCGACGGGTGCCGACTTGGCGGACGAGTCTGTGCGAACCATCGGCAAGCGGTGGCTACCAAACATCCAGTAGGACTCGCCGCAGGCCGATCCAGCGCTGTTAAGAGTCAAGCAGAACAGAATGCCCCCCCCGTATGGAGCCGGATAAGAAGGCACCGTGGAAGGTGCTGCGGAAGGGTTGAATTGGCAAGGAACCGTTCCCGAGCAGTTAAGGCTGGGGTTGACTGAAGCGCGACCCACCAAACCAACCGAACCCGTGCCCGGCCAAGCGAGAATGGCCACGCTGGGGCTGGCAACCGACGAGCTGTTTAGACCAAGCAGAAGACCATTCATCTGAATGGTAGTGTGCGGGGCTACATAGCCGGCAGGGCGTCCGGCAGCGTCTGAGGCAACGTCATAAACGCTTCCCTCGACGGCGCCGTTATAAATCGCCTGGCTCTTCACATACGGATAGGTCGAACTGGCCCAGAAGCTGTTCGCCATGTTGATGCGAGCGGGCGTTCCCCACGTCGGGTCGAGCGGAAGACCGTTGCCTGGGAACGGATAAATGAGGCCGGTTCCGAGATTGCCACCGGCCGGTCGATAGACGGCGGTTAGCGGGAACATATCGTCGGTATCAGCCATGTAGATGTTGATCGAAAGACCCATCTGCTTGTGGTTGCTGAGGTAGGACGTGACCTTTGCAGCTTCCTTGGCCTTCGCGAAGACCGGGAAGAGGATGGCGGCTAGGATCGCGATGATCGCGATGACAACAAGAAGTTCGATTAGC
>JBBSFL010000224.1:0-5267 GCA_038238735.1 Fimbriimonadales bacterium
GCTTCGCACGTATGAGCGCGAGTGCTCCACAATCGTCCCCGCGAGCTTCCGCCCGCCAGGACCGTAACTCCCTTTCGCGGTCGTGGCTTGGAACTCGAGCGCGGCTTTAGCAAGCGCTTGGTAACTCTCTTGGACGGGTTGCCAAAGCGAGGCCTGCTCTTTCACTTCGGTGTCGCGAAGACGCTTCTGAATATCTGAGCGCATGGCTTTGCGCTGCACGGAATTGATGTCGCGAACATCCCAGTCGAATTCTTTGACCGCGCGGTCCCTCTCCGTTCCAGAGGCGTTGCCTGCGATGATGAGCGCATTCTTCGCCAGAGACTCCGCTCGACCACGTTGCGCGCTGATTTCGGTCACCAGCCGAGCATCGTCGCCCGTGTCCCGGAGCGACTTCATAACCACTATGTCGACCGCGATGAACGCTCCCACCATGACCACAAAGGCAACCACCGACGAGCGCATCGACCGGTTAGAGTCGGCTCTTTTGTTGGCCTTAGTAGTTGGCGAGTTTCCCATAGCGGCGGGCAGCGGAAATCCGCTTAAGAAAATCTTCGGCAGATTCGCAGTCTGTGCTAAGACAAAATTGGAACATTAGACCCGCACTTTTGCTGGTTGTAGGGAACCTAGACTATTTTGTCGACTGCGGCGAGTACGTCGCCGTCGTTCGGGATGCACTCCAATTCGAGCACTCGCGAATACGGCATCGGCACGTTCAAGCCCCCGACTCGCCCAACCGGCGCGTCGAGATCGTCGAAGCAGTTCTCATTGATCCGTGAATGAATTTCGGCTCCGAAGGCGCCACTCCGCCAGTCCTCATAAACCACGACGGCGCGATGAGTCTTCCGAACCGACCCGAAGATCGTCTCAGTGTCGAGCGGTAACAGCGACCGCACGTCGATGACTTCCGCATCGATACCGCGCTTTTCCAGCCCTTCGGCCGCCTTCATGCAAACGTGAACCATGCGGCTGTAGGCGATCAGCGACACGTCCTTCCCTTCCTTCGCGACTCGGGCTTTTCCAAACGGAATCGTATAGTTCGGATCCTCGCTGACCTCGGTCTTCGTTGCGTACAGACCAGGGTTCTCGACAAAGATCACCGGATTGTTATCCCGAATCGCCGTCTTAAGGAGGCCGCGAGCGCAATCCGCCGTCGTCGGAGCAATGACCTTCAAGCCCGGAACGTGCGCATACCAGCCTTCCATCGAGTGCGAGTGCTGCGCCGAAAGCTGATTGGCCGCGCCACTGGGACCGCGAACCACCATCGGCACGGTGATCTGGCCGCCCGTCATGTAATGGACCTTCGCCGCGTGGTTGATAATCTGGTCGAGCGCGAGGATCGAGAACGACATCGTCATCATCTCGACGATAGGCCTCAACCCGGCCATCGCCGCCCCAATAGCGATGCCGGTGAAGCCGCACTCCGTGATCGGCGTATCTACAATCCGCTTCTCACCAAACTTCTCCAGCAAGCCCTCCGAGACCCGGAACGTGCCTTTATAACGTCCGATATCCTCGCCCATCATAAAGACGTCGCCGTCGCGCTCCATCTCGTCCACGATCGACTGGCGCACCGCATCGCGATAGCTCATCACTGCCATTAGTGTCCCTTCTCCGGTTCCATGTCGGAATACACGTTGTCGTAGACCTCTTCGGGCGAAGGATGAGGAGAGGCCATCGCCTTCTCGTAGATCGCGTCCACTTCGCCGATGATCTCCTGCTCGATCGCTTCCATCTTCTCGCGGTTCATGATGTTGCGCTTCTCGAGTTCGGTCTCCAACCGCGCGATCGGATCGCGCTTCCAATTCTCGTCCTCTTCGTCTTTGCTGCGGTACAGCGAGCGGTCGTTATCCGCCGCGCCGTGTCCCGCGAACCGGTAGCTCATCACTTCCACGAAGTACGGCTTTTGATTCTCACGGACCCAATCGACAATTCGTTGCGCGTCGCGCTTCATTTGAATCGCGTCCATTCCATCGATGCGCTCCGACTTGATGTCGAACGGCAGTCCCCGCTTCCAAAGCTGCGTGTCCGCGGCATGGTATTCCAGCCGCGTCCCCATCGCGATCTCGTTGTTCTCCACGATGAAGATGCACGGCAGGTCCCAAAGGCCCGCCATGTTCAGGGTCTCGAACACGACTCCCTGGTTCGAGGCGCCATCCCCCATGAAATTGATGCAGACCCGGTCCTCGCCACGGTACTTCGCGGCAAAAGCCAGCCCGCCTCCAAGCGGCACGTGCCCACCGACGATCCCCCAGCCCCCATAGAATTCGTTCTTCTTGTCGTACAGGTGCATCGAGCCGCCCTTGCCTCGGCTCGGACCGGCGACGCGGCCGCAAATCTCGGCCATCACCGCCACCGGATCGGTCCCCAGGAGCAAGGCATGGGCATGGTCGCGATAGGCCGTAATGACATAGTCATGTCCTTTCCGGATCGCATGGAGCCATCCGATCGCCAGCGCCTCCATCCCTATATAGACATGCAGGTAGCCGCCGGACTTGCCTTGGCGGTACGAGAAGTTGCACTTCTCCTCGAAGTGCCGAATAAAGAGCATCTCGCGGAAGTACTGTTCCAATTCCGCGGGCGTTTCGGTATGAACGGCTTGTTTGGCCACGCTTGGGTTCCTCGTCTGGGCTTGGGCTATGGGATTTGACTTGTGTCGCCGTTGAAACAAGGAGCCCTACAAGCCCAGTTATACCCGGTCCAAGGCACAAACCCGAGCACGACGAACCCAAGATAAGTCTTGTAAGAGCAGAATCGTTCCCCTCCATTCTGATCGAGGGTGCAGGGGGAGGTCTGCCAAACAGATCAGATTTTTCGTTCGTGGCGAGGGCTCCGTCCAGCCCTAATCCTAAACGCTCAAAGGCTGAATCAAAGGCTGCACCGTAACGAAAGCCGCCACGATCGACGGGTCGAACTGCGAACCAGTACAAGCCTGAATCTCCCGCAACGCCGCCTTCTCCACCGTATCAGGATCGCCCGGAGCGCTCGACAGAACGTCGAACGCCTCAGCCAAACCGATAATCCGGGCTCCCAGAGGAATCGCCTCGCCCATCAAACCGTCGGGATAGCCCTGTCCGTTGAACCACTCGTGGTGATGCCGGATCATGGGCATCGCGGGCTTCAGCCAGTCCACCGCCTCGACCGTCTCCTCCGCCAAAGCGGCGTGCCGGCGAAGCTCCTGCATCTCCGAATCCTCCATCCGACCCAGCTTCATCAACAGGTCCCGATCCAATCGGATCTTCCCAATGTCATGCAAGGTCGCCGCGTAGCGCAGAGTCAGAAGGTCGTCCTCGCTGAAGCCCATCGCATCCCCCGTGGCCGCCGAGTACACGGCGACCCGCTCGCCGTGAGCGCGCTCGCCCGGCGCATGCAAATCCAGCCGGATCAGAAGATCATGGAGCTCGTCGTTGCGGGCGCGTCTCAGGGTGTCATCCATTGAAGTTGTCGCCATTGTAGCAATCCCCGCCGATTTGCGGTGAAGGTCCCAGGCAGCCAAGCGAAAATTCCTGTACAATCGCGCCCATGGACGCGCCGCCCGCCTACCCGCCGATGCCGATGAAGCCTCGCTCGAACACAAAGCTCATCTGGGGCATCGTGATCGGCGTCGTCGCCGTCTGCTGCATCGGCGTCGGTTTTCTCCTCTTCACCGGGTATCGCATGGTCCAGAAGGTCATGCCCCTCTTCGTGTGCGGCTATAAATTCCAAGATATCCGCGCCGCGACGCTTCACTACGCCAATGCCCACGGAGGAAAACTTCCGAACGCGAAAACGTGGCAAGACGACATCCAGCCCGACTTAAAAGAGGTGCTCCAGCTTCTCGGAAAGAGCAAACGGCCCTTCGGCACCGTGAAGCCGGGTGAGGAATTCGCCTGTACGGTCGAGGCGGACACCACGGGAATCGCCTTCAATTCCGATCTCTCCGAGAAAAAGCTAGACGACATCAAGTCAAAACAGGACGCGATCCTCATCTACGAGATCCGCTCCCAAATGCACAACGCCAGCGGCCCCTACAAGCCAAACCCAGATGCCGCTCCCAAAATAATGGACGCCCCCAGAGGCTGGTTCTCGGTCGCTGTCGAAGGCAAAGTATCCGTTGATTTTGCAGGACGAAAGAAAATCGTATTCGACGAAGACGCCCCCCACGTCGTCAATTCCGACGGCTCATCGCAATAGCGAGCCCGAGTGGCACGTATACTGAACAATAGACCGGTAAGGCACGTCTAGGAGCACCAGTGAACTCTCTAACCATCGAAACCACCAGAATCGTAAGCACCGGCTTCGCCGCCATGGGCATGGAGATGTACATCATGATCTTCGTGCTTATCCTCTTGCTGGTCGGCGGCAAGAAGATTCCCGAGCTGATGCGTGGCGTCGGTAAGGGCGTCGGAGAGCTCCAGAAGGGCCTCGAGGAGGGCAAACAGGGCCTGCATTCGTCGATCAAGCACGACGAAACACTCCCCGCCACGCCAGTCGTAGTCGCTCAGGTTCCCAAGGAATCAGAGCCCCGCGAAGAGCCCAAAGCACCCACCGCCTAGGCGTCAAGAGCTAAGAAGCGGAGACCCGACTCTAAGCTTCTATACGTGTCATCCGGAGCGAACGGCGATGTCTGTGCGCCCGCCGTCGAGGACCTGACAGAATTCACGCTTTAAGTTTCAAGGTCCCCGCAACCTCAAGTGAGGCTACGGCAACGTCGTAACCACACTCCGGGCCAAGATCGCTCTAGGCCCACAGCGCCTTAAGGCCGACATGCGTCTACGCCAGCCCCAAGGCCCAAGGCCCAAGACGCAAAGCCTACAGCCTACTGCTTCGACTTCGGCAGGATAATCGGCTGACGCACCGCCGGAGGCGTCTCCACCGGAGCCACCTCGACCGACCGTGCCTCATGGCCGTTGTGCGAAGCCGGCGCCGCCGCGGGACCGTCCATCCTCAACGTCCCCGTCACAAGCTGCGCAGCCAATACGGTTTGGATCACGTCCGTGATCTGATTCGCGGCACCGCCTGCCGCACTCGTCCCGTCGCTGCTGATGTTCACCAACCGGGCCTGGGCCAAAGCGTTCGCGATAACCGGCGCGATCATCGGAAGCATTTCAAGTTGCCGAAGCGACAGGTAGGCGTCTCCGCCCTCCGCGATTGCCGAGTTCACCTCACGGATCGCCTGAGCCTGGGCCGTCGCGACCGTCCGAAGCTTAACGGCCTCTGCCTCGGCCTGAGCCGCCGCGTTGATCTTCATCTTCTCGGCGTCGGCCGTCGCCTGCGCGATCTGCGTCGCC
>JBBSFL010000225.1:0-5224 GCA_038238735.1 Fimbriimonadales bacterium
GGGTACATCAAGCTCAGGGAAATGCGCCCCTTCCATGCGAAGAACCAAGCATTCCAAGTGCCGAAGAAGTGCGTGTTCGACAAGGTGATTGGGGATCGAGGGTTTGAGTTGCGCTTTTCGGGATGGCTCGATAAGCAAAAAGACGTCGTGTCGTGGGGCAAGAACTTTTTAGGCGTTGGCTTCAAGCTGGACTACGTGAACACGAAAGGGCAACTCACCAACTACATTCCCGACTTCTTTGTGAAGCTGTCTGACGGTAGGCATTTTATCGTCGAGACGAAGGGGCTGGAAGAACTAGACTTGCCGCTCAAAATGCAGCGGCTGAAGCAGTGGTGCACTGACGTTAACGAGTTCCAGAATGACGTAAAGTGGGACTACGTCTATGTCGACCAAACAGGATTCGAGGCCTACGAACCGGATTCTGTAGCCGCCCTGGTGAAGTCGTTCACACGCTTTCGCGATTAGTTAATCGAACCATCGACTGAACTGCTCGTGGTGTAAGGAAGAGCACAGGCAGGGCCACTCCAACACCATCTCCGCTAAGGCTTATAAGTGGCAACGAAATCGCAGCGACCACTAGCTCCGACTTGCAGCCTCTAGGAAAACTAAACATTTTGCACAACAATCCTAAAGAAGCTGTAACAGTTCGCCAACACATGTCCTAGAAGCCTCTCGTACCCGGCAACGGCCAATGGGGAGGCAAGGAGACAACATCATGGCGAAAGCCGAATTAGGAATTCTTTTATCTGACCTTCGCGGAAAGGCGGGCAATGCCGTTTTCCAGAAGACCCGTGACGGACTGATGGTTCGCACTCGCGTCCAGGGTACTAACCCGAACACCCCCGCCCAGCAGGCCGTGCGCGCCGCTTTCACCAAGGCCACCCAGACCTTCCGCGGTTTCAGCAGCACCCAGGTCGGAGCGTGGACCCTCTACGGAACCACCATCACCAAGCACAATCCGGTTACCGGCAAGGCGTACAACCCTACGGGCATCAACATCTTCATCGAGCTTTCCAGCAAGTTCCTCCAGGTCGCGCCCGCTGGAACCATCCCCACCACCCCTCCCACCAGCCCGTTCACCGGAGACAGTATCGCGGTTACCGCGACAGCAGGTACCGGTAAGGTGACCTTCACCGCAAGCTCCGCCAACGCGACGGGCGTTACTACCGAGCTCCTCCTCCAGCCCCTCAAGAGCCCCAACCGCAAGCCCAGCGCCAAGGCCTACAAGAGCAAAGGCTTCTTCCCGTTCGTCGCCGGAACCCTCACCCACGACGTCACCGTCCCCGTCGGCTACTACGCCGCCGGCTACCGGTTCGTCAAGACGGCCACCGGCCAAATGACCGACATCCTCCCCCTCCCCGTCCAAGGCGTAACGTTCGCAATCGAATCGGCCGACGCCAACACCGCCTCCAAGAAGAAGGCAGCCTAAGCTAACTCCCCTCTCCCGCGTGATTGTCGCGGGAGAGGGGGCAGGGGTGAGGGTCCCCTCGCGATTCGAGATTCACAATTCACCCAAGCCTGAAAGGCACCGTAACCTTGAGGATCAGGCTGGTTCGGAACGACTCGGCGTTTGGGTCCCCGAGGATTAGGAAGTATTCGATGCCCTTGTTGCCGCTTCGCTGATACGCGACGTAGGCGTTCGTGTGGCCGCTCTGCCGCACCAGGCGGCCGCTGATAGCTCGGTCGTTGCCGAGGTCGTAGCTCAGGGACAGGATGGTTTGATCGTTCGGCCCGGCGTAGTCGACGTGCTGGTGTCGGAGCCTCAGTTGAAGCTTCTTGGTGACGCGATAGGCGGTCGCGACGGCGAGGCTGCGGTAGGGGAGGCCGGCTTGGTTTCCGAAGTCGTAGTGGATGCCCAGGTTGTTGTACGGATTGCCGTTCGGGTAGCTGGCGATCAGGGTGTAAAGGCTATCGTGGCTGCCCTCGAAATCCGCGAGATCGGCGCGCGCGAAGAAGTTGATGCCTGGGCGGAAGGTAACCGAGGCATTGGCGGCGGACTCGTTACGGTAGAAGCTGCCATCGGTGTGGTTCAGGGTCGCTTGGCCGAAGCCGAAGTCCGTATCGCTGATTCCGCCGTAGTTGTAGTTTCGGCTGAAGTCGAGGTTGTAAAAGGGACCCTCTAGGTCGACTTCCGGCACGAAGCCGAGTCGGGGCCGGAAGCCAGGATCGGCGCGAAGATAGCCGCCGCCCGCCGAGAATCCCGCCTTCGAGTAGTTGAGCATCAGGTCGCTCTGCATGCCGAAGCCCGACTTGGTGTCCTGGCTGCCCATATTGCGGACGAAGATGTTGTACGCCCCAATGTTCTGAGAAAGACGAATCAGATAGGCCTGGTTGCTGATACCGTTCCGCTCGAGCTCGGTGACGGTGGCGCGGATGGAGGTGTTCGGGTTCGGGTCTTCGGTGACGTTGAAGATCGCATCATTCTCATGCCCGAACCGGGTTGCGTCGATGAGCGAGAAGCTCATCTTGTCGGTAACCCGTCCGTAGGTGTTTAGGCCAAAGTCGAATCCGCCTATGCGCTGGCTCGCGAAGATCGTGGAGTTGCTGAACTGGCGGCCCTCCTGGAAAAAGGGGCGGGTCTCTCCTGCGAGGCGCTCGAAGCGGCTGAAGTCGATGGAGAGAATCTGGTTCTCGATGTTGCGGAAGTCGGGGTTGATCGATCCGACGAGGTTGATCTGGTCGCTCAGGGCCGTCTTGATGTCGACTCCAGAGTTGAAGACGCCCTTGATCTTGGGGTCGTAGCCCGCGTAGGCGTAAGGCAGAAGGCGGATGCTTCGGTCGACGGGCGGACTCGGCAGCTCCACGCCGACCCACGTAGGCGTGAGGGCGGTCTGGGTGAAGGGCACGTAGGTGTAAGACAAGGTTCGCTGCGAATGGGCGACGTAGCGCTGGATGTTGAACCTGACGTTGCGGCTCCCGCCTCGTGGGATCGACATGCCCGACCACGGGATCCGCGCCTCCACTTCCCAGCCGGTACCGGTGATGCGAGACTTGGCGAGGAATTCGCCGAGCCATTCGCGCTTAGCGGCGCGGCCGCCCGCGATATTGATGTTCGTCGCGCCCTGCGGGTTGATCTGGAATGTGTTGAAGCTGCTGAGAGAGCCCGAGAGGTCGAGGTCGAGCTCGACGTAGTCGTCCCCGGTGAGGCTGACGTTGGTGCGATACTCGGTCGCGCGGATCGCGTGAAGGTCCTTCTCCTGCAACTGCGCCGCAAAGTACACGAAATCCTTGTCGTAGGCGAGCCAGAACTTGCCCCCGTCGCTATAGGCCGCACCCGTCGTGTTGTCGTAGAGACCCTCGACCGAAGGAATGTCCTTCCACTCGTCGGCGCTGACGATTCCATCGATAACCGGCGGCTTGGCGATCTTGACCGCCTTCAACTCGCTACTGGCGAAAGTGATCGACGCCGTCAGGGCGGCGATCAGCACAAGGTAACTGCGGAAGGGCACGCGTCGTTGTATCGGATTCGTTCGCGCGGTGCGGCAAGGTGGCGAAACAAGGCACAAAATGGTAGTTTCCGTCCCGGGCGACCGATCAGTGCGTCCAAATAACCTGGAAGCTGACCGAGCTTGGGTGCGCTGGACCCATAAGTATCGTGTTCTTCTGCGCCACCATTCGAGTCGCCGTCTTCGGCGGTTCGGCCATTCCAAGATTTCTCCCATAGCTTGGATAGCCGGAGCTCTTGATCACAACGCCGATCCGGTGTCCCTTCCTGAACTCGTGAGCGAAGTCCCAGTGGGGAAACTCGGCGACATACTCCATGCCCGGCTCCAAGGGCCGAATCGCATCTGCCCCATTGAGATAGGAACCGCGGATTTTGCCCTCCTGCCCGATGACTCGCGCGTCGCCCTTCGCATCGATGTCCACAATCCATCCGAAGAGGTCCGTGTCCTTGGCGTCGGTCTTGAAGTAGATCTTGAACTTGAGAGGCGCGGTGATCGCGGTGTCCTGCATCAGTGGCGCGCTCTTCACGAGGAGGCCGCCCTTATAAAACGACTTGGGCAGCTTGCTGCTGTCCCCGCCCGCATCGGGATCGCCGAGGTTCGCACTGAGCTTCGGCTCTTTCGCCGGATCATAGGTGAAGGTAAACGAGTCTTCCTTGCCCGGCGATGGCGTCAGTTCGTCCTTGGTGAAATAGAGGGTTTCGGCGCGCATGCTCGGGGACGGCCAACTTGGGGCTTCGATCCACTTGTTCGCTCCGGTGACGAATATCCGGGCGTGGGCAACCTTGTCTAGACCGACGCTCTTCCCCTTCAGCCAAGTATCGAACCAGCGCAGGTACACGCTATCTAAGTCGATCATCGCGTCCGGCCCGTACTCGACGTCGCCGAGGCTATGGGTCGTGTTGAAGGCGTGCACCCACGGACCGAAGATGATCCACTGGTTGTCGCGCTTCAGGTCCTGCATCGTCTGCCAGTTGATGTGGGTTCCAATCTCGTCGCCGTCCCAGGTGCCGGAGATGTGGAGAGCCGGAATGTTGACGTTGGACAAGTGGTAGGTGAAGTCCATCCCCTTCCAGTCGCCGATGGTCGGGCGATCGAGCCACTTCTGGAAGAACTCGAGCTTCTGGCCAAGAACGGCTTGATCGAGATCGGACAGCGGCAGGGTGTCGAACTTGTCCGGGTGCGGCAGGGCCGACTTCATCGTTGAGAAGTCGGTATGCCGCCCCGCTACGATCTTCGCCCACCAGAGGTCGCCGTAGAGGAACGGGATTCCGTTGTCATAGGGAATGTTGTGCATTGCGTCGGGCGGCGAAACCTGCGGGACGATGCACTTGAGGGCGGGAGGATTAAGCACCGCCGCCGACCACTGGACATAGCCCGCATAGCTGCCTCCGATCATGCCGACCTTGCCGTCGGACCAAGGCTGGGCGGCGATCCACTGGATGGTGTCGTAGCCGTCGGGCCCCTCGTTCACGAACGGATCCCAAACGCCGTCGCTGTCCTCGCGGCCCCGGCAGTCTTGGGTGACGTAGACGTAGCCGCGCGAGGCATAGAACGTCCCCGCTGCGGTCTCGCTTCCTCGGCCATAGGGCGTCCGCACAAGGATGGCCGGGTGCTTTTCGCCGTCATCGGGTCGCACGACGTCGCAGACCAGATCGATGCGATCGCGCGTCTTCATGTGTACGCCGAACTCAGTCTTGACCTTATAAGTCGCCTGACTCAGCTCCGGAAACTTGGCCATCGGGTCTTCGAAGAGCGCCTCCCAGCCTGCCTGAGCGAAC
>JBBSFL010000226.1:0-5214 GCA_038238735.1 Fimbriimonadales bacterium
AAGAGAGACTCGGAAGGGCTCCTGAAGATGGAGGGCCTCGGCGCGGAGAGCGCGCAGCACCTCCGCCAGCGGTTCCTCGAAGAGGCGAAGCTGCTAGCGAAACTGCATCTCAGGGGTATTCCCCAGATTCGGGCGACCCTGACCGATTTCGGGACCGCCTTCTTCGCTTCGGATTACGTCCCGAATTCGAAGACTCTGCAAGAGATTCTCGATGAGCACGGACGGATGACCGTGACCGCCACTCTGGACGTCATCCACCAAGTCCTCGACACCCTCGAAGGTCTTCATCTGAAGGGGTATCTCCACCGAGACCTCAAACCTTCCAACATCCTCGTCGCGGCCACGGGAGAGACCTATCTGCTGGACTTCGGATCGGCGCGGGAGTGGCATGCCGACTCGGGAGGGCGACACACCGTGCTTTTCAGCCCCGGCTACGCGCCGATGGAGCAGCTGAGCGAGCGAGCCCGGCGCGGCCCCGCGACCGACATCTACGCCCTTTGCGCCACGGCTTACCACCTGTTGACGGGCGTGCGTCCAGCTCCGCCTCCCGACCGTTTGGAGGGAGCCGCGCTTGTCCCGATAAGGACCCTCCGACCTGAAGTGCCGTCGGAGGTCGCAATCGCCATTGAATCGGGCTTGGCGATGGGTTACTCCGACCGACCCCAGACCGCCGTCGCCTTCCGGCAAATGATGGAAGACGCGGAGAGCGAGCCCGAGGGAATCGGCTGGGCAGAGATCGACGAGAAGCTCGTGCGCCTGAAGCACTTGAGTTACGAGCGCCGGCAATGCCCGGCATGCGGCGGAGTCTTGGACGAACCCCGGCCTCTGAAGAAGGGCACTTGCCCGGTGTGCCACGAAGGATCCATTCGGCCACGCCGGATCGACGACCGACTATGCCCTTGCTGCCGAGTCAGCCCTCTGCGCGAGCGGCTCAACGACGACCCGCCGCTTATCTGCCCGCTTTGCGCCGTTGGGGAGTTGCACCGGCATCGAAAGGGTTTGCTGTCGAGTGCCTCCTTCTACCAATGCACTGAATGCGAGGGGCGTTTCGAGTCCTCGCCTACGGGAATGACGCTGATGGACGCGGGGAAATCCAAGACCGACGCCATGCTCGGCGCAGAGGCCACCTTTCAGGACTGGCGAATCCATGCCGGTCGGGCGAAGAAAATTTTTCTCTGCGACGGATGTGGCGCGCAATTCGACGAACTTGCGGACGGTCGACGTAAGCAGGTAGTTCCGAAGCCGAAGGGGGAGCACGAGACCCTGTATGCAGACGAGTGGGCGCGCGTCGCGGCTGGCCTGGAGCCCGGCGCGGGGAACGCCGAGTGCTCATCGTGCGAAGCCGACTACTTTGTCGAAGGCGAAAGTGTGACTCTTTTGGGCAGTCCACATGATCCGCAGGGCTTCGGTAAGGAAAACCTGGGGCGACTCCTCACGATGGAGGAGATTCGCTGGATCGGAGTAGGGAAGGACAGCCCCAACCCAGGCTACGTATGCGGAACATGCCGCACTGAGCTCGATCGGGATGGAGACTATCTTCGCCTGATCCAAACACCCCAGCGCAGGTTTCTCCGCTTCATCGGCTCCGTCCACCGCATCGAGGACTGGCACCGAATAGGGCAGGGCCTCCCAACCGTCGCTGACGAAGACGAATTCCGCGCCCGCCTTGATTCAGAACTGCGCGTCGCCTACCGTAAGGGCCAATTGAGTTTCGACAACGAAAACAAGATTATCTGGAGAGGAAACGCCGAGCGAGACGACGATGATCTCGCAGGCCTGCTCGAAGTCACCGACACGGACATCAGCTTCGGCGGAAAAATAGGGCGCTGGCGAGTTCCGCGAGACGCCGCGACCGTCATCGCGTCAGTCGGAGACTTGCTGACACTGCGCGTGAGCGGAGAACGCCAGCCAGTCGCCTTTCTAATCGAGTCACAATCTATCGAGATAGATCTAGAATCGGGGAACCGCCTCCTGAACCTCGCGGCCGAGGACCTGGCCTTAAGAATGGCGGTGCCCTAATACAGCAGGACCCCGAAGCAGCAAAATCGCAAAGGTGATAGGATGGCCTCGTGGTTCGCCTCTCCCCGATCTCTAAGCCGAAAAAAGCGTGTCGATGGGCTGTTCTAGTGTGTGCCACTTGCATCGCAAGCAACGCCACAGCATTCGATACCAAGTGGCACATGGATGCCACTCGGATTGGAATGACGAAGAACGGCTTCTCTTCGGACGCCAGGCTCATGGCGCAACTCGCCAACTACCTGACCGATTTCTGCTCTGCCGTGGACTTCAACGAAGGCTACAAGGGGATGGGAGGGAGCGGAGCGCCTCCGGGCTGGCCCACCGGAATCGTAGGAGTGAACGACGCGGATGTGGCCCGGCTTCACTTCGACGCACTCACCACGGAAGCGCAAGTCGAGCATCAATGGAAGACTTTGGAAGCAAACACGGTGGCGGCTCTCTGGAAGTGGAATAGCGACCCCGGCGTGAAGCCCGGCTACCGAGGCATTCTCGTCCTCAGCATCCTTGGGGCTAGCCTGCACGCAGTGCAAGACTTTTATTCCCATTCGAATTGGCTGAAGAAAGTCGGAAAGGACGCCCCGATTTGGTTCGACGTCCCGGCGGCGGAGCGCAAGAAGCTCGACGTCCGCACCGGTTGGTATCCCGACGGGGACACCCCGGGTGTTCTGTATCACAAAGACGAGAACAAGGACTTTACGGGCCGGCTCATGAATTCGGAGGCCTACGACGCCGCGTCCCGAGCCTCGGTGGACTGGGTGAAGCGGATAGTCGCAGCCGCGCCGGAAATTCCCTGGGACAAGGTCCGGGCCTGGCAACCGCTACCCCTCAACGTCGCCGGACCTTGGCTCCGAAAGGCGGATGCCAGCTTCATCACCACCACGTCGACTCTCGCTGGCCACTGGGACGGGCCGAACCCGGTTCAGAACGTCTTTGCAGCGGAGAAAGACCGGAACAAGCACATGGCGGCGGCGGCCCTGATGCTTTCTCTTGGCGTCTACCAGACGAACATGGGGATGAGCAGCAAAGCCACGCCCACGCCGTTCTGGGTTGCCTTTACGACCTACCACATCGAGCGCGATCTGGCGAAGGACCTTTACCTCCGCAACGGAAAGCGTTAGCCGAACTCCCTATTTAGGAGGCGAAAACATGGCGCTGTCGACCTTGGCCTCGGCTCGGATCGAAGTGAATGTTCGCACAGAATCCCGATCGCCCGTGTGATTGACGATCTTCGTCGGTAACTGAACGCCCGAGACCTTTCGATACATGGTGTAGTCGTTGATCTCCACGTTGCTGCCTAGAACCGTCGGCGTCGAGAACACGGACCGCGCGAGGAGTCCGGACTTCTTGTCGAAGTAGAAGGAAGCCCGGCCCTTTTCGCCGGCGATCGAGCCCGAGACGACGAGCATGTCCTGGTCGGCAATCTTCGCGGTACCCCCAGATGGATTGTTCAGCGCAGGCAAGCTGGCAGGGCCCGAGTAGACCATGTTCCAGCGTGCGAAGCCAGGGGTTACTTCGGCCGGCAGTGGGGAAGCCGCGCCGCCGGGAGGCGCGAACCAGGCTACCGCGCCATCGTAGCCGAGCCGCGTGTCGCCGTGGGCGCCGTGGGCGGTGATCACGAACTTGTTGCCCGCGTAAGTTGACTTAAGCGTCACATCTTCGCCAAACAGATTTCCCTTTCCCTCGATACTCCAGCCTTTGGCCGTGGTATCTCCGACGGCCCTACCGTAAGCGGCCAGAACCTCGGCGGGCTTCACGTCGGGACTGCGGCGGGGGCGAACCTCGACACCGGTAACGGGCGGCACGTTAATCGGATTCGTGTGGCCGCCGTGACAAGTAGCGCAGGTGACGACGACCCTCCCACCGAAATGCTTCGCGTTAATGTCTCGCTCCATCGCAATCATCTCACGAGCGCTTTTCTTCGCTTCCTTCTCGTCGCTCGCTCGGTCTTGGGTGTGGCAATATTCGCAGTCCACCTTTAGGGAGGCGGACATAAACTGCATGGCCGGTAGGACGTCGCTCGCCTTGTTGCCCTTAAACGACACGATGTTTTTAAATTGCTGCTCGGCAAGGGGTTCCTGCTGCAACGGCAACGAAGCTGCCGAGCAGAAGATCACAGTCGAGATCAAGATCAGGGTGGGCGCGAGACGCATAAAACAATAATAGCCAATAGATCCCAATGGGAACCACGCGAGCCCCCGGACCACACCAGAATTTGACTCTAATGCTATGAAGGTCTTTGTCACCGGCGGAATGGGGTTTGTCGGCTCGCACATCGTGCTCGAGCTGCTGGCCCGAGGGGACCAACTCACGATCCTAGCCCGCGCACCCGAAAAGATTCCCGCCTTCCGGGAAATGCCGGACGTGACGATCGTTCAGGGCGGAATGGAGGATGCGGAGACCCTTTGCGCTGCCTTGCCGGGTCACCAGGCGTGCATCCACAACGCCCTGATCTGGGATGAGGAGCCGACCGAACTCCAACTCAAGGATGTTCGCGCTTCGGCAAATCTCTTCAAAACAGCCGCCGAAGCTGGAATCGAGCATCTGATTTACACGTCGTCCACCGCCGTTCACCGGCCCTTCCAGCCCGTGATGTCCGAGGAGAGCCGAATCGCCCCTAACAACTACTATGGAGCGACGAAGGCGGCCACCGAATCCTTCCTGTCCGCCTTCTCGCATCAGACCAATATGCGCTGCAACATCATCCGCCCCGGACCTGCCGTGGGGAAACCGGCAGTCCAGGGCGCACCGTTTAAGGGCGATCGGAGGTTCACGGAAGTCGTCCGCGCAGCGCTAAAAGGGGAAGACATCCACGTGGTCAAAAACGAGGCGCGACAATTCATCGGCGTTGCTGACTTGGCTCGCCTTTACACCGCCGTCCTGCACTCCGACGCGAATCGGCAAACCTACCTCGGCGTGGCGCAAAACTCCGTCACGTGGGAGCAAATCGCCGCCCAAACGATCGAACTGGCACGAGCGAGCAGCCGAGTGATTCTCGACGACCGCGGCCATAACGAGATTCCCTTCCGCTTCGATGTCGGCAAGATCGAGCAAGACTTCGGATTGGCTTTCGATTGCGAGCCGGCGATCCGCGACCACCTGGAGCATCTCATCGCCACCGAGCGCTGAACGCAATTTTGAGGTTGCACCCTGATTCGATCCTGAGGGCCCTGGCCAGGGCCCCGGCAGGTCGAGGGC
>JBBSFL010000227.1:0-5178 GCA_038238735.1 Fimbriimonadales bacterium
AGATCGTCACTCGGATGCGGCAGAACGAGAAGACGCGGTGCGTCCCAGTCGTGATATTCAGCGGCACCAACGGCGGCTCGGTGCTCACCGACTGTTACGTTGGCGGAGCCAACAGTTGCGTCACTAAGCCCGACGATCCCCGAGAATACGTTTCAAGGTTGGCCCGGATCACGCGCTACTGGCTCAGTATCAACCAGCCCTCAGACGAGATCGTCCAATACCCGGCTCATCGAATGATCCAGGGCTAAGTGACATGGAGATCGCTCCGATTCCCCGTCCTGCCGACTCCGCGCAAAATCTGAAGTGAAGTCTCGAGCTAGTCATGCTAATAAGGACTCTCGCTGGGACTCGGGTGACGACGTGCACCTAGACCCATGCAGTCTGCGGGACCAGGCCCGAGGCCTCGATTCGCCTCACCGCTTCGACAAAGCGGCTGCCGTCCTTATCACCGAGCAACGTCAGCGACATGCGCACGAAACCTTCACCTTCGCTTCCATAGCCAGTCCCCGGGATCGTGACGACGCCGGCTCGCTTCAGGAGCTCCGCGCAGAATTCGGTGCTCTTCATCCCCGGCGTGGGCACGTGCGCCCAGACGTAGAAGGAGGCGCGGGGCTTGGCAACTCTCCAGCCGATGGAGTTCAGCCCGTCGACCAATGCATCACGTCGTCTCTCGTACATCGCCATCGTTGCCCGGTTGTCGACGTCCCGCAGGGCCGTCGCTCCGGCCTCCGCGATTGCGGGAAAGGCCTTGCTGTCGAGGTTACTTTTGAGCTTGGCGAGCGTCGCGACCGCGTCGCGGTTGCCGAGCGCAAAGCCTAGCCGCCAGCCCGTCATGTTGTACATCTTGCTGAGCGAGTGGAACTCGATGGCAACGTCCTTCGCGCCCTCGATCTGCATCACGGTCGGATTCTTGAAGCCGTCGTAAGCGACCGTCGCGTAGGCCATGTCGTTGACGAGGAGGATGTCGTACTCCCGGCCGTAGGCCACGAGGTCTTGGTAGAACGAGAGCGTTGCGGCCGCGCCGGTCGGGTTGTTGGGGTAGCAGACATAGAACAGCTTCGCCTTGCGTGCGACGTCGGTCGGGATGTCGCTCAAGACCGGGAGAAATCCGTTTGCCTCCGTCAGCGGCGTCTCGAATACGTCCGCCCCTGCCATCTGGCAGTTGATTTTGTAAACTGGGTACGCGGGGTTTGGCACGATAGCCGCGTCGCCGGGGTCGCAGTACGCCCAGGCGAGATGGGCGAGGCCCTCCTTCGAGCCGATCAGCTGCACCATCTCGCTGGTTGGGTCGATCTTGACGCCAAACTCCCTCTTGTAGAACTCCGAGGCGGCAGCGAGGAAGCTGGTCCACCCTAGGGCCGTTTCGTCGTACCGGTGAGTCGTTGGGTCTTGGACGGCATGGCAGAGGGCGTCGATAACCGGCTGCGGGGTGGGAAGATCGGGGTCGCCGATGCCGAGATCGATCAGATCCGCACCGGACGCAAGGGCTTCTCGCTTCACTCGAGCGATCTCCGCGAAGAGGTAAGGCGGAATCACGTCGAGGCGTCGAGATCGGGAAGGCATTCCAAAAGGGTACCTAGCCCGCCAACTCAGGTTGGCCGAGTTATTTTTCCAGGCGCCAAAGTCTCTGGAATGGAAAAGTCTTCCGAACGATAGCTGGGAGGCGTTCTGCCGGCCGGAACGGCTGCGCGTCGATAACGAGAGCGAGGGCTACGTCCATGCCTGTCGGCGCGACGCCGACATTCCCGCTCTAACTTTTTGCAAGTATGAAAAGCTGCGGTAGCTCATTTGGCGCACGATCTGCCTGGCTTCGCCGGAACATTTCAGAGTAACCGTGGCGTTACCCTATCGTCTGGTGTTGAAAGAAGGTTTTGTTATGAGGATATTCGGATTCAATTTCTTCGTTGGCATGGGCTCCGCGTCGCTGGCTACCGTCGCCTTGATGGGCATGAGCGGGCACGGCGAAGATCGCACGGGCGGAAGAACCAAGCAGGATGAGTTGGCGCCCTCGATCGAGACCCTACAAAAGCAGCTCATGCGCCGATTCACCGAGCGCACCAACGTCGATTTCGGATTCCGCCGAGTGACGCGCCCGGGAAGCAGACTCCACGCGGGGCCAACGATGGACAAGGAAGGGATGCCCGCCGATGTGAAATGGGAAGGCGACAAGGTGTTTGCCCTCGATCAGAACGGCGAGTGGAAGCCGATCAAGTACTACCGCCCCGAAATGCTGTCGGAAAACGACGACGAAAAAACGGCGATCCACGCCTTCGTCGCCGCGCATCGGGATGTTGGAATTTACACGTACGGACACTTCGATGCCGCCGGCTTGGCTAAGCGACTCAAGGGTCCGGCGGTGATTAGCCAGTTCGCGGGCGAACCCCCGAAGTCAGCGGAGATCGGCGAATTCGCGGCTCGAGCCTGGCGGAACGGCGGTTCCGCTTATCACGAGACCCTAAATGGCTGGGGTCTGTATGCCACTCGGGTCGATGCGAGCAACGAGACCTGCGTGAGCTGCCACCAGTCCCAAGTTACAGGACCGGCTGACAAGGCCAACTTCAAGATAGGCGACCGGGTCGGCATGTTCGTAATCGCAGTCCAAGAACCTAATTTGCCGGCTGTTCATACGGGCGGTTGAAGTAATTATTGATGGTTGATTCCCACGAGTAGGGTTGTACTTCGAATTGGATTCTTAGAGCCCCCCTTCAGGTGAGGTTGGAGGTGATCGCCCGCTTCGGCATTGCGAGGAAGGCATTCACACTTCCAACCTTCCATCAAGGTAGGACTTGCTATCGACAACCGCTGGTCGATCACCGACGAAGAATCAACGATCGATGATCACGGATTACCGATCACCCACTAGCCTGATGCCTCATCGGCACCGAGGGCAAGGCTAGGGTGTCGCCGGACTTGGAGGTGATGCGCAGAAGCCGGTCCAGAATGACCTTCGCCGAGCCGGCGACCGGAAACGCCAGCAGCATTCCAATGATCCCAAAGAGGGCGCCCCCGCAGAGAATCACGAACATGCTGACGATCCCGTTCAGGCCAACCGAATTGCCGACCATCTGAGGATAGATCAGGTGGTCGAAGATCGTCCCCATGCCGAAGTAGATCAGCGACACGGTTAGCGCGTAGGGCCAGGCGCTGGACATGTGGATGCCGAGCGTCCCGTCCACCCCCTTAAGCCCAACGAGCAGAAAGACGGTCAGCAGGGCGATGACGTTGCCGATGTAGGGGATCAGATAGAGGCCGCCGAAGAGGATGCCCAGGATGATCCCGTAGGGCACGTTTAAGAGAGTCAGCAGAAGGCACGCGCAGACGATGTAGAGCCCCATCACGATCGAGATCCCGCGAAGGTAGCGAATGAACACCTCGTAGATGTCGCCGAGGATGTTGAGCGTCCCCGCCCGCAGGCTGGGTGGAATCCACTTGGGCGCTCGCCGCTTGAAATTCTCCATGTCCATCAGGATCATGAAGGTCAAGATCGGGATCAAGATGATGTTCAGGACTTGGGCAGCTAGGCCGCCAGCGGCTCCCAGAAGGAAGTCGAAGCCTTTCTGAAAGAAGCCTGAAATCTGTGAGCGCCGAGGCTCGACGTATTGCTCGATGAATGCGCGCTTGTTGCTGGGCAGGCCGAAGCGTTCCAAGGTCGACTTGTACCGAGTGAGGATTTGGTCGACTTGATCAGGGTTTGCGACCGCTTCCGCCTGTAGACGCGGATTCCAGCGCACAAAAAAATTGGCGTCCTCGTTCTCTTTGGAGAGAGTCGCGGCGAAGTTGCGGGCGCTGTCGCTCACGTTACGAACCTGGGCCGCCACCTTCGGCGCGATCCAAACACCGAGGCCGGTGATCGTCCCAAAAAAGAGCAGATAAACGAGCAGAACGCTCGAAAACCGTGAATATCCTCTCAGGCGCAGCTTGCGAATGCCCGGTTCGAGCAAAGCCGCGATCAGGAAGGAGAGGATAAAAGGCGTAAGAATCCCCCGCACGAGATAAAGAAAGACCAGTGCGAGCAGCACGAGGCTGCCCCACAGGGCCATTCTCCATCCGCTAACGCGGGGGACTTGCGTGTCGATAGTCTTAGACGCCGAGTTCTTCGGCTGCGCCCTTCACAGCGCGCTTGGCTCGCTGCTCACTGACCCACTCTTCGGTCTTGCCCTTGATCTCTTTGAACTTGCTTCCGATATCGGAGCGAAGCTCAGAGCCTGCCTTGGGGGCGAAAAGAAGGCCGGCAGCGGCTCCGATGATCGCGCCGATTCCGACTCCGGCCAGCATGTAAAGCATTGCGTTGTTGTTTTCGTCGTTGTTTGACATTTTATTCCTCCAGTTCTTTAAATCCATTATGCCCTTCAAATCGTTTGGACTCACCCCTCGGTGACAATTTTGCAAAGCAATGGGTTCCTTGACGAAGCAAAATGCGTACAGGTTCGGTCCAAGTTCCTCGTTAGGTCCGTAGACTGAGAAATTCATGCGCCAATTCGCCGACCTGTACGCAGCCCTCGACGAGTCCACCAAAACGAACGATAAGGTGGCGGCGATGGCCCTTTATTTTGCCTCAACCCCGCCGGAAGATGCGGCGTGGGCGATGAGCTTCTTGACCGGAAGGCGGCCAAAGCGGCAGATCAATTCCACCAAGATGGCGACTTGGGCGTCGGAAGCGGCGGGCGTTCCCGGCTGGATGTTCGGCGAGTGCTACGATGCGGTCGGCGATCTCGCGGAGACGATGGCGCTGATCTTTCCCACATCGCGCGCTGCCGAAGACGAGCCGGAACGGCCCCTGCACGACTGGGTGGAGAACACGATTTTGCAGCTTGGCACGATGACGGAGGACGAGCAGCGGGTCGCCATGATCGACGCCTGGCAAGCCCTCGATTTTCGAGAGCGCTTCCTTTTCAACAAACTGATCACGGGCGCGTTTCGGGTAGGCGTCTCGCAGGAGTTGGTTCTCCGAGCGCTCGCGAAGGCCAGCGGCGTTCCTGTCGCGACGCTCGCCCATCGGCTGATGGGCACTTGGTCTCCAACTCCGGAGTTCTTCGCGACGCTTCTTGGCGAGGACGACGGCCAGAGCAGCGCCTCCCATCCATATCCCTTCTGCCTGGCGCACCCGCTGGAGAGTGATCCAGCGGCGTTGGGCGACATCAAGGAATGGCATGCGGAGTGGAAATGGGACGGCATCCG
>JBBSFL010000228.1:0-5163 GCA_038238735.1 Fimbriimonadales bacterium
ATGCCTGCCAACTTGCCGAAAGATGTTTACGGACATAACCAGCCGATTGAGCCTGAGTCCGACAAAGCGAAGATCGACCTCAAGAAGGGAACGGCGTCGAAACTGTGAACGCCGTTCCGGGGGTGGAGAAGAATCCGAAACCGCCCCGTCATGCAGACGGAAGCGACGAGGTTCCCTGCTAGCGACCTTGGCGGTCCACGCCCATCAATCCGGGCGGACTCAAGACGTCGATAATCTCCGTGCCTTCTAGCGCGTCGATGCCGTGCGGCACGTTCGAAGGTAGATGAAGCACTTCCCCGCCGCGCATCTCGCGTGTGTGAGCGTCGGCACCGAGGCCAATGGTCCAGCGCGCGTGGCCCGACAGCACAACTGCGACCTGCTCGCTGATATGTTGATGGACTTCGACGTGGCAGCCTTTTTCGAGTCTGACCCGCGCGACGAGCATTTGCTCGCCGTGGATCATCTTTCTGTGGAGCAGGGCGATAGGGTGGTCCTCCTCGATCTCATCCCACCGGTAAGGCACTGCGTTCACTCGCTCGCCTCTTCCGCCTTGTCCCCATTAACGACGATGTCTCCCGGCTGGAAAAGAATCCCTTGCAGTGTCTTCTTCCATTCCGGCTTTCGACGCAAGAGAAATTCGAGGTCCATGCCGAAGTGCTTCATCTCTTCATGCTGAGCGTTCTTCATGATGGCGATGGCTTCCTCGTCTTGCTCCACGTCGATTCGTTGCTCGTACCAGCCGATCGCTTCGCCTTCCTCGCATAACGAGGCAATCATTCGGGCGAAGGTTCTCGTCTTGGCAGACAACTCGTCAGCGGGCTCGTGATACTGGTCAAATCCCATTTCTCATGCTAGCCGATCGCCCACCTCATCCGGCCAATCTGAATTCGAGCCCATGCAAAACTCGCTGGCCCGGCCATTACCGGGCGGAGACACACCCAACGTTCATTGATTTCTCTCCGAAAAGTTCCGGGAACGGTTCTCCAGAACCCGTGGTATATTACAAGTGCGGCTGCAAAGCCAACCGCTGAGTCACCGGGAGACCGGTGAGCGGGGGAACCGTAACATAGGGGTGAAAGGAGTCTTAAAGGGACTCCAAGGGTACTCTTGGCCCGAACCCGACAGCTAACCCCGTAGGCGAGCGAGAATCGGTGAAGTGTTCGCCGAGCCCGCCATGGCTCGGAAACGGTAGCGACAACGGTGTCGCTTACCATCGACACATCTTCGGCGTTCGCGTTTTGTAGTTTGCCCATGACGCCGATGGAGCGGGGATCGCGGGTGCAACGCTGCACTGTACGGGAACCCGTAAACGTTCTGGAAGCCGAGTGGTTGTTAGCACCTCCTGTTGGTACGGCCTCTTCTTCGAAGGGGCCGTTCTCTTTTGTTCACGGGTTTTCCATCACGTGTCTGCCAACCTCGGTTGTAAACCGCTGACACGACGGTTGAAATCCTTTGCGACTCGTTTGAACGCAGACCTTACGCGGTATATACAGGGAGATGGCCAACACTACGGGCGTTCGTTACGCGGAAGCTGAGCGCGAGACATCAGAAACTCATGTCCGTGTCGTGTTGGACCTCGACGGGGGTACACGGCGCGATGTGGCCACGGGTATCGGCTTTCTAGACCACATGCTGCAGCTCCTGGCCTTCCATGGCCAGTTCGACCTGGGCGTAAGCGCGGAAGGCGACCTGTACATCGACGACCACCACACGGTGGAAGACATCGGCATTGTGCTCGGGCAAGCATTGAGACAGGCGATCGCGGCCAGTGAGCAGATCCAGCGTTATGGCAGCAACAACACGCCGATGGACGAGGCGCTTGTGATGTGCGCAATCGACATCTCCGGGCGCGCGGGTTGTTATTTCGACGTTGCGTTCACTCGGGACCGTCTTGGGGACCTCTCTACGGAGACGATCCGCGAGTTCTTCCGCGCCTTGACCCACCACGCTGCAATCACGGTACATATCCGGAAATTGGCGGGGGACAACGATCACCACGTGTGCGAAGCTTGCTTCAAGGCTCTAGGACGAGCTTTGCACGAGGCCACACGAAAGATCGAGCGAAGAGGACCGGCTTCCACGAAGGGCATGATCGATTGACGGTCATTCTCGACTATGGAATGGGAAATCTGCGATCCGTCTCGAAGGCGGTCGAGGCATTGGGATTCGAAGCGCGGGTGCAGCCCGACTTGAGCGGAGCTACCCGATTGATTCTCCCGGGCGTCGGCGCTTTCGGCGCGGCCATGCAGCAGCTTGAGCTTCTAAAGGGCGCAATTTCCGACTTTGCCGCGAGCGGACTTCCTCTGCTCGGTATTTGTTTAGGGCAGCAGCTCTTGTTCGATTCCAGCGAAGAGCATGGGACCCATAGGGGCCTCGGACTGATTCGCGGCCAAGTGCGATATCTTCCCCGCGATGTTGGTCTCAAGGTGCCTCATGTAGGATGGGCGCCTCTATCCATCTCACATTGGGAGTCCCCGCTTCTTCGGGGAATCGACGAGGGCGAGCAAGTTTATTTCGTGCATTCGCTTTACACCGAATGCGCCGACAACGCCGACATTCTTGCGACTGCTTCCCACGGCCTCGACTTTCCCGCGGCCGTGCAACGAGGAAACGTCTGGGGCTGCCAGTTCCATCCCGAGAAGAGCGGATCGGTGGGGCTCAAGATCCTCCACAACTTCCTGACCGCGACTTCTACATGAGCTCCCAATGACTATCTATCCGGCCATTGATCTGCTTGGCGGCAAATGCGTGCGCCTGCGCAGGGGCGATTACGCGGATAGCACGGAATACTCGAATGATCCCGTTTCGATTGCCCAAGGCTTCCAAGACGAAGGAGCCGAGTGGCTCCACGTCGTCGACCTCGACGGAGCGAAGTCGGGCGAGCCGCAGCACCTTGAAACGATCAGGCGCATCTGTACTCAAACTTCTCTGAGGGTTCAGTTAGGCGGAGGACTCCGAACGGACGAAAGCATAGACCGCGCGTTGGAAGCCGGAGTCCAACGAGCTGTCCTAGGCACCCGTTTGGTGGGCAATTTTCTGCATGCGCAAGGGATATTCGAGCGGTACGGCGACAAGGTCGCGGTCGGGCTCGATCTGCGTGATGGCTGCGTCGCGATCCACGGGTGGACCGAGACGGCGGGCCTCGCCGGCATCGACTTCGCGAAGACTCTCTTCGAGATCGGCGCATGTCGCTTCATCGTGACGGACGTTGCGACTGACGGCATGCTGGAGGGTCCCAACATTGAACTTCTCGAAGTATTTATAAAGACGCTGGAGACACCGATTATCGCGAGTGGCGGAATTTCAGGTCTCGCCGACCTCGACCGGGTGCGCGCTTTGGGGGTGGAAGGCGTGATCGTCGGGAAGGCGCTTTACGAAGGAAATTTCACGCTCGCTGCAGCGCTTTCCCAAGACGGCGTATAGTTGGAGAAACCATGGTCAAGCGCATCCTTCTCGTTGGTTCGGCTTTGCTAGTCGCCATCGCATTCGCCCAGACCGCGTATCGGCTCGTCATCAACGGCAGGGCAGCGACCGGCTCAGCCATTGTCGTGAAAGGCGAAACCTATGTGCCCCTTAAGGCCCTTCAAGCGGCCGGCGTAAAGGTGACGACAAGCGGAGGCAGCCTCTCCCTCACCTTCCCCGCCGCGGCAGGAGGCGCCAATCAGGTCGCGGCGGTCGAGGGAAGGTTGAACGAGTGGCTATTTAACGGTATCTGGAGACTTCGAGTCCTGTCCGTCGCGCCCTCTGCCGACAGTTCTGGCTGGGACGTGAAGGTCGAGGTCCGGAACGGAACGAAGGAAGACGCACTCTCCATTTCCGGAACCGGATACGACGGACTGAAGCTGGTTTTCGGCGATGGCAAGATGCTGGAGACGTCCGGGGCCGGCGATATCAGCAGCCATTCGTTCCCGCAGGGAGGAGCCGAAATTTTCACTCTGAACTTCCCTGACGAAAACCTCGCTTCGCACAAGCCAGAGAAGCTGCTTCTCCTAATCAAGCCGGACGCGGATTTGGTGAAGTATCTGCGCGATCGAATGAAGATCGGCTACACCGTGCCTGATCCTTCGTTCCGAGTCAACATTGGCTCCTAGAGCTTCGACAAGGTCCTGGGACCTTCCAGTTAACCGTATAATCTAATTGTGTAATGAGTGAAATGATTTGGATCTTGGTTCCGGTCTGTGCTCTGATGATTCCGATCATCGCGATACTGTCGTCGCATCAGCAAAAGATGGCGGAGATTATCCATCGGAACCAAACGGCGGAAATTCCTTCATCGGATATCGCTGAACTCAGGCAGGAGATCCAAGCTCTGAAGGAGATCGTTCACCAGCAGGCCATCGCCCTCGACGATCGCGCCGGGCTGCGCCAGGGCCCGCCCCCCATGCCAGATGTCGCGAAGCGATTGATCGAGTCCTAGACTCTAGGCTTTATCTCGGCGATCCTGCTGCATCTGAGCGGCAATTTCATTGACTTTGAGATGGTCGTCCCCGGGTTCCGACTGATTGCGGATTCGCTCGAACTCTTTCTGAAGGTCGCCGGAGCTGATTGTCAGTGAGATTTTCGATGCTGATCATCGAGTTTCGCGCTTCGCCTATCGTCCGGATGATTTCATCGAGCTTCAAGTGCATCGCCTGGGCGTCCCGGTTTTGGGTGTTCTGGAGTAAGAAAACCATCAGAAAGGTGATGATCGTAGTGCTGGTGTTGATGACCAGTTGCCAAGTGTCCGAGAACTTGAAAATAGGCCCAGTAATGCCCCACAAGGATGGAAGCGATCGCCAGCATGAAGGTCCAGTAGTTGCCCGCGATCCCGGAGACCCGGCGTGCCGCGTTGTTAAACCATTCGCTCATGGAGTCCTTGGACGCCGCTAATGCCAAAAAAGAGATCGGTCCCGATTTTGGCGTTCCTCACAGAGTTCGCGCGAAACGCATAGAATAGGTTTATGGGCAAGCTTCTCTGGGTCTTAGCGGTGCTTGTAAGTTTCGCTTCGGCTGCTTCAGCGAACCGCAATGAACTGTGGTTTGTCTTTCTCGTTCGGGGCGAGGCGAAGTCCCCGCCAGGAAAGGCCGAAGCTATGCAAGACGCCCACATCGGCAATCTTAAGCGACTATTTGCCGAACATAAACTTCTTGCGGCCGGTCCCTTGCAGGATGCCACGGAGTATC
>JBBSFL010000229.1:0-5162 GCA_038238735.1 Fimbriimonadales bacterium
CGACATTTTGGACGAGTTAGTCAAGCGATTTGAGTATCGCGAAACTCAAGAAATCGAGCGACTACGCCAAGTGCTAGCCCTCGTCGAGCACGACGGTTGCCAAGTCGCCTCGCTGACCGGCTACTTCGGAGAATTCCGCGAAGGTCCCTGTGGCCACTGCACGTACTGCCTGTCGCGGGAACGCCAAGAACTGCCTCATGCTAGCTCGAAGCCAATCTCGAAGTCGTGGGACGAGGTGCGCCCCCTCGTCGAGCGCCTCTCCGAAGATCGACGCTCCCCCCGCTTCCTCACCCGCATCCTGTGCGGCCTTTCCAGCCCTGCCTTAACACGCGAGAAATTCACCCGCGACCCGCTCTTCGGAAGCCTCGAAGCCCACCCGTTCGCCGAAGTTTTGGCCTGGTGCCAGAAGGGCCTAGACAGCTAAGGTCGAAGCAGGGTTCCATCGACCGTGATTGCGATACCGTGCCGAATCTTATCGGGGTCTCCATGCGCGTTCCGACCTGCCTCGGTGGATTCGAACAATAGCGGAGTACGGTTAGGCTCCTTGACATCGCCCTTGTATTTGCCCGAACAAACGTCGTTCATAGCATAGCCGAATTGGCCGGACTGCCCGAGAAGGTCAGGCCGGATCAATTTCTTCTCCGCTTCGCCCTTGTTGAGGTCGTCCGTGACGATCCGGTTTTCGATTGCATCCATCCAAGCTTTCGAGTCAGGAAACTGCCCTTCGGAGTCATTATAAAGCAGGAGAGCGGTCTGGAGGTGGCGCAGATTGTCGATGCTCGTTCCCGAGTAATCGTGTTTCGTCGTGGCCGCCGCCTGCTCGCGGTAGACCTTGAAAAACGTGAGAACCGCGTTACGCTGCTCTGGCAAGACGACCGCGAGAATCGCGAATACGAGCACGGGCAAGCCGCATCCGATCTGCCACTTCCGCCCTCGCGTCATGAGTCCATTATGACGCGGCACCGTTTCAGCCCGGGATGCTCAGTACACTCAATCAGGAATGCCCGAGTCCCCGCCCCGAGTCCCCCTCATCCAGTCACCCACGCCCCTGCATCGCCTCGAACGAGCGTCGGACTCGCTGGGCATCGAACTTTGGATTAAACGTGACGACTTGACGGGCTTTGCGATGGGCGGCAACAAGGGGCGCAAGCTGGAGTACCTGATCGCCGATGCTCTGCAGTCCGGCGCCGAAGTGCTAGTCTCGTGTGGGGCGGCGCAGTCTAACTTCGTGCGCCAACTGGGCGCGGCTTGCGCCTGCTTCGACCTCAAGTGCGCGGCTGCCGTGATGCAATTGCCTTATCCCAAGGAAACGGGCGAGCCCGATGTTGCCGCGATGCAGGCGACCAACGGCAATGTGCTCTTGGATTCGCTAGTCGGGGTAGACCTGCGGGTTTCTGCCAACGGAACTTGGGAAGAGTTGGATACCCATGCAGAGACTTTGGCGGTCGAGTTCGAGGGCAAGCGGCGTCGGGTCTACCGGATACCGATCGGTGGTTCTAGTTGGCTAGGGGCCCATGCGTTCGAGCAGGCCGGCGTCGAATTATTGGCTCAAACCGCCGATCCCTTTGACTGGATCGTCTTCGCGAGCAGCAGTGGGAGCACCCAGACCGGCCTAGCACGAGCCTTCCATGGCAGCGCCACCAAGGTTCTCGGCATAGCCTGCGATCCCGAGCCGGAAATGACTCATGACTTCGAGGCGCTCGCGGAGGAAGTACGCGCCCGAAGGGGCGGACCCACCTTGCGTGCACCAAACTTTCACTTCAATCTAGACTTCGTCGGGCCAGCCTACGGCGTCCCTTCGGAGGCCGGAAACCAGGCGATCCAGTTTCTTGCTCGAACCGAGGGGATATTTCTCGACCCTATCTATTCCGGCAAGGCATTCGCCGGGCTGATGGACTTGGCGGAGCGCCGCGAGATCGGCGGACGGGTTCTCTTCTGGCACACGGGAGGCACGCCGGCTCTCTTTGCGATGCCCTAGCCCACCGAATGCAGCGCTACCGTCTCGGCGGGCGACCGGTAGTGGTCGGTCACGATCATCCGCCAGACCCCGAATCCGATAAAAATTACGGCCCCAGCGACGATTCCGGTCATCCAGGATCTCGTCGTGACATCGAATCTCTCACCGCGAGTCCAAAGGACGAGGGACGAGATGCCCGTCCACGCAAGCACCAAATACAAGAGCGGGCCTAAAAGATGGGCGTGGAAGGCCAGCGGAATATTGCCGTGAAGCAACGCGACGAAACTCGTCGTGAGTCCGCATCCGGGGCAGGGACGGTCGAAGAATAGCGCGCTCGGGCAAGGGGGCAGGCCGAGTTGCTCGTGGGTGCCGTGGCCTGCCGCTTCCGGCCGCAAAACTAGTCCCACAATAGTGATCCCGAGCCAAAGCATGCCAAACAGGAACTGTCCGGCGAGAGCTCGGCGGGGCAAGGCGCTAGTCGCGATCATGGATCATCTCCGCAGGGATCACGCACTCAGGCTGCAGCATCGTGCCCTCGACTCTGGCAACGGAGATGATCTCTCCCTTCGTGTCGGCCAGGGCGACTAGGCGAGGCTCAGGGGCCATCGCGATGGCGAGCTGACGGCCTTCCCGGACGTGCAAAGTCTGAATATCGTCCAGTTCGACCACAGGCATAGGATGCAATGCTTGGGCAAGCGGGATTAGGTCTTCCGGCGCAATCGCGTCGAGTTGCACGCCTTGCTCAACCCGAAATTTGCCCACGCGGGTCCGATGCAGAGCGCTGAGATATGCGCCGCACCCGATAGCTTGGCCCAGATCGTTCGCGAGCGTGCGGATGTACGTTCCGCCCGAGCACTCCACGCGCACCTTGACGGTGTCTCCCCCGACCCCCAGAAGGTCTAGCGCCCCGATGTGAACGCGGCGAGAGGCCCGCTCGATGACCTCTCCCGCCCGGGCGTACCGATAGAGCGGCTTTCCCTTCACTTTGACCGCGCTGTGCATGGGCGGAATTTGCTCGATTAATCCCATAAACGCCTGAGAAACATGCACTAATCTGGTCTCGAGATCGTCCGGAACTTCATGCTGCTCGGTAGTCTCGCCTTCCGCGTCGTAGGTGTCCGTCGAGCGTCCGAATGTGATGTCCGCCAGATACTCCTTGGGTTCGAGGGGCAAATACTGCAGAAACCGGGTCGCCGGACCGACGGCGACCACCAAGAGTCCCGTTCCTAGGGGATCCAAGGTCCCCGCGTGGCCGACCCGACGAGTTCCGAACCGTCTCCGCACGACGTTTACCACGTCATGGGATGTGCCACCCAGCGGCTTGTCGATCAGGAGGATGCCAAGCATTTCGTAAGCTCAGCCACCAGCTTCGATATGGAATCGGGATCGTACGACTCGAAGTTGAGACCGGCGGCGTTTCGGTGCCCGCCTCCGCCGAACTTGCGCGCAACTTCCGCCACGTCGAGGTTGCCCCTCGATCTCAGCGAAACACGCGCCCTTCCTTCCTTCGGCTCGCGGACGATGAACGCGATTTCGACCGTTTCAATGGACAGCAGCTCATTGACGAACCCTTCGGTGTCCTCGTCTCGCGCTCCCGTGTGCTCGAAGTCCTCAAACTCCAGAATGGACCAGCAGAGGCGGTCGTCGCATTCGAGTTTCAGCCGCTCCAGGCAAAAGCCCAGCAGTCGAGCGCTCGAAAGCGTCCTTCTTTGGAAGATTTCCTCGCTAACCTTATTGATATCCCCACCGTGCTCCAGCAAGATCGCGGCGAGGCTAAGGCTTTCAGGAGTAGTGTTTCGGAAGCGGAAGGAGCCGGTATCGGTCACGATCCCCGTCAGGAGGCAGGTGGCGATTTCGGGCGTGAATTCAACGTCGAGGGTGAGGAAAAGCTGCGTGAGAATGTGGGCCGTCGCGGGTGCCGAGGTGTCGACAATCCGTATATCCCCGGGTTGCTCGATCGGAATGTGGTGGTCGATAAACATCGTCCGCGAGCAACCGTTGAAGTAAGGCTGGGTGCTTCCGAGCCTGTCCAGCGAGTCGAGGTCGACCACGATGCCTAGGTCGTGCTTCTCGCTTTTCGGGCTGAAGCGAACCCGCTGCACGCCGGGCAGGAATTGCAAATTGCGCGGCGGAGCGTGGTGGCAGACCACTTCGTTCTCGATCTTGAGTGAATCCAGATAGTGGGAGACGGCTAGCGCCGAGCCGAGGGCATCGCCGTCGGGGTTTAGATGGGTGCCGATGAGCACACTTCCCGCCGCCCGGATTTCACGAAGAAACTCCGGCGCCATTTGCGCCGCGATGCTCATGGGTAGGTGATTGTACCTGCCCGCCCTAGCGAGGACCCGTGAAGGCTGGTGACTTGCGGAGCCAGGACTCCAACAGCGTGCCAACTTTGCCCAGAGACTCCGCCGAGCACGCGGCCGGCGTGTCCCTCAGGGTGTGCCAGGGGCCGTAGTCGAAGTCGATTAGGTCGATCATCGGGATGCCGGCCTGATTGACGGGCAGGTGGTCGTCTTCGATCTCCGGACCGAGCGTCGCGGGGAACGCCTTTTCGAGTCCAATCGCTGCGGCATGGGCATAGAGGGCCTTCATTAGCTTCGGCGCGTAGCTGAGAGAATTCGGCTCCATGGGTACCCGGACATTCTTGCCGCCGATCATGTCGAGGAGAATCCCGTAGTCGGGCTTGTGGTCCATCGCGAGGTTCGGATAGACCCGTGCGCCGAGGAACATCTCGTCGAGGCCGGGGCCAAGGTCTTCACCGTCGCTGAAGACGTACATGATGCCGACCTCGGGCGCTTTCGCCTTGAAGTCTCGCATCAGTTCCAGCAGCACGGCCACGCCGCTCGCGCCATCGTTCGCGCCAGGTATCGGCGTGATCTGGTCCGCGCGCCTGTTCTCCTGGTCTGCCGTTGGACGGGTGTCCCAATGCGCCATCAGCACGACTCGGGTCGTCGCCTTCTCCCAGTTTTGGGTGCCCCAGACATTCCACATCGTGATCATCTGGCTGTTCCGCGACCATTCGTGCCGGAACTCCTGAAGGTCGGACTTTTCGCAGGCGGCCTTGGTCTGATCAAGCAGCCAGTTTCGGCACTTCTTGTGGGCTTCGCTCCCAGGAACACGCGGCCCCATTTCGACTTGGGTGTTTAAATCCTTCCACGCCTTCGCCGAATCGAAGGTTGTTGTCGGGGATGCGAAAGCGATGGCG